>DASZMF010000066.1:0-6846 GCA_035552035.1 Candidatus Angelobacter sp. | reverse complement strand
AGCCAACTACTAAAAACTCATTACTAAATACCGCTTCTCTACCACCGATAGTGAGCAAACGCCTTGTTTGCTTCAGCCATGCGGTGAACGTCTTCTTTCTTCTTGATCGCCGCACCGCGACCATTGGCCGCATCCAGCAATTCGTTGGTCAGCTTGTCGACCATTCCTTTTTCGCCGCGCTCGCGCGCGTAGCTCACCAGCCAGCGAATCGCCAGCGACGTGCGCCGGTCAGGATTCACTTCCACCGGGACCTGGTAGTTCGCTCCGCCCACGCGCCGGGTCTTTACTTCCAGCATCGGCTTGGCATTTTCCACGGCCTTCTTGAACAACTTCAGGGCTTCATCGCCGCCCTTAGCCTGCAGGTTATCCATGCACTTGTAGAAAATTCCCTGCGCCGTTGACTTCTTGCCGCCATACATCATTGTGTTGACGAACTTGGTCACCAGCGTTGAGCTGTAAATCGGGTCCGCGATTGGATCCCTTTTCGGAACGTGTCCTTTACGTGGCATAAATCCTTATTCCTCGCGCGATCGTCTGATCGCAAAACTTAAACTTGTCCTGCTTACTTCGGCCTCCGCTACTTCGGCCTTTTGGCTCCGTACTTTGAGCGGCTCTGCTTGCGATTAGCAACGCCGGTTGCATCCAGCGTGCCGCGCACAACGTGATAGCGCACGCCCGGCAGATCTTTTACACGGCCGCCGCGGATCAGCACAATCGAGTGCTCCTGCAGGTTGTGGCCAACGCCTGGGAGATAGGTCGTGACTTCAATCCCGTTTGTCAGGCGCACACGAGCTACTTTGCGCAATGCCGAGTTCGGCTTTTTAGGCGTTTGCGTGTACACACGCGTACAAACACCACGACGCTGCGGTGAAGCCTGCAGGGCCGGGCTGGCCGTCTTGTAATTCGGCGCCGTTCTTCCTTTGCGGACCAACTGATTGAATGTCGGCACTAGTATTTCCTCTTCTTCTTCTATTCAGGGCTCTGCGGTAAACCGCTCCGCCCTCGTACTACGTTCGCGCGGGATAGCGCTCTCTTCGCCCTCACCCGCCTATTCAGGGCTCTGGTAAACCGCCCTTTTACTCGCGCAGGGCTGCGCTCTCGCACATATCCGCACTTTTCAATTTTGTGGCGTACAGGCAAATTGCGGCGCACACGCGCCCACCCTGTTTAAGATCCCGCATTCAACGAGACTGACTGCGACGCATGCAGCCATAAATCCGCCTCATCGGCGGAGACTATTGAAAAAACCTATCCGTGATTGAGAAACGACGGTGGCACCGAGCCTTAAAGGGGGCACTCCGTTTCGTTCTCTTGATCCACATACCCTTCCGTGGGGAAGGTAGCGCGGATCATTTCAGCGAGGTAGCCCTGCTAACGGATCGAAATCCTCGGGCAAAAACTATTCACAGCTCACTACAGGCAACCTAAATTGGACTCGCGGAACCTTTTTAATATAACAATTGCCGCCCCACTCGTCAACAATGGCGGCCCGGGCCAGACAACCTGAAGATACGCGGAATCAGGCCAGTAAACCCCGGCCTGAAAATTCCTCTATCGGGCCTTCCAACCCAGCCGGCCCAAACCAGGGCTCCAACGCCTGTTTTTGCGCGAACCCGGAATCTTACCCAATTTTAAACCCTTTCGTCCCTAACTTGCCTCTGTAAGTTGAAGAAATCTCCGCAAGAATCTACACTGAACACTCTTCTTATAATTATGCGCACTCAATTGTTTATCGCAACGCGGGGATTCGGGCCCGGCCGCCGTCATCTTGCCGGGACACTGGCAATTCTGGCTACTCTCTTCTTATCATTTGCCGCAGGTTGCGGCGGGGGCTCATCGTCCACGGCCAATGTCGTGGCTGTGGTCAGCGTTACTCCTTCCAACCTCTCAATGAATGCCGGGGACGTTGTCACAATCACCCCTGGGGCCGTGAATTCCGCCAATACCAGTATCAATACGGTTTTTACGTTCAACTCGTCGAATACCAGTATTGCCACAGTTTCCCCTGCGGGCCAGGTATGCGGAGGCGTCTGGGATTCAATTTTCGTGGTCTGCAATGGCAATGACGCATCCGGCAATCCCATTGTTGGATCGACCACCATTACGGTGACCGCCGGCGGCGTTACCAGCGCTCCGGTCATTGTGTCGGTCCATCCTTCTATTACTTCCGTGACGGTTGATCCGGTGGGCGGATGTTTCTCCATTTCCCGCACGCACCAGTTCGTGGCTCACGCCTTTCATAACGGCACTGAGATTACCGGGCAGATAGGAGCTTTTGGATGGACCTTATCTGACGGTACAGTTGCCTCGATTGACGCCAACGGCCTGGCTACAGCGCGCACCGCAGGGATAACCGGCGTGGTAGCCAGTATTGGCACCACCACATCACCAGCCCAGTTTTTCAAAAGCTGCATGCCCGTGGTGATTTTGTTGCATCAGGCGGGTGACCAGAACAACCAGTTTAATCTTGCCGCAACTCTCAATATCACCAATACTCAGGTGCTGCAAACTGACATCATCGATGAAAATGGCGTCGTCACGGCCAATTCCACGGCCATCACTTTAGTGAGCAATAATCCGGAAATAGTTTCAGTCACCGGAGAGACCTTAACGGCGCAGTCCTCCGGCGGCGCTGGCATCATCGCGTCGTGTGCGCCTCCCACGTGCGGCAACGGAATTAACACACCCATCTACAGCAATCTGTTCAGTGTCTTTGTGAACGGCATAAGTCCGGTTACCACCGTGGCCTACGCCGGCAGTTCGTTCGCTCCGCCTGCGGGGACCATCCCCTCTCTGCAGCCGATTGACGTCAGCACCGCTCCGCCTAAGCCAGGTCCGCTCATCACGCTCCCTGGCATACCGAACTCAATTGTGTTTGATCGATCGGGCATTCGTGCGTTTATTGGGACCAACAACGGATTGGCTATTCTCGATGCCACGCTAAACGTTGCAACGCTGGCCAGTCCTGTGCCGATTGGTAAAGTGCTGGCCGTATCAACAGACGGCAATAGGGCCATTATTTCCAATTCAGCCAACAATCCCGCAACCGGCCAGCCCATTGACGCATTCCCTTCGGAACAGCGTTTATGGCTCTTTGACCAGGCTGCCAGCACCATTACCACCTTTATTGTTCCTGGCATAGTGGCCGCAAACTTTGATGACGACGGGTTCAAGGTCTATGGCGTGGGAAGCGACGGCAGTGTTGCTGTAATCTCCACGGTTCTCACGCAGGTGACCACAAATATTGGCGGCGTCAGCACGGATGTAACCACGCTTCCCTCCGGGCCGTTTGTTTATGTGGCAAACTCCGCGGGCCTGGAAACGATTGCCACCTGTAACAATGTCAAGCAGGGCGCCAATCCGCCTGTGCATGACGCCACTACAATCCAGCTTGTAGGTGCTCCAAGAGATCAGAACCAGATTGTGGCGCTGGAAGCAACCGGAGTGGATATTGAAACCGTTACCACTTCCGCGCTGGCGTCTCCGGTCACCATTACAGCCGCCAATTGCCAGCAAAATGTCAGCTACAGCAACCAGTTCGTTGATTTTGGAGTGGGAGCATTCACCGCAAGCCAGCTGCTGGTAGCCTCTGACGTTGTACATATCATCGCTTTACCCGTGGGCATTCCCAAGGTGTTGGTCGCGGTTCCCGGAACCGCGGGTCCCTCCAATATCAATCTTCCTGCGGGCGCAACCGGGCCCTTGACCGGCGCTCTTACCCCGGATGGAAACACTTTGTGGGTGGGAGTGGCAGGCACGAACACTGTGGACCGCATTAATCTCGTGAGCGGCGCGGATGAGGTGCAGATTCCAACGAGTTTTCTTAAGTCAGATGGTTCAACAGCGCCGCCTGATCTGGTTGTTATTAAGCCTAAATAGCAGGAGCCTTTTTTGCTGGAGCCGCCAGTGAGCCAATATCGCGGGCGGCTCGCGCCTTCTCCCACCGGACTTCTACACCTGGGGCACGCGCGCACTTTTTTCTTTGCCTGGCAGCGCGCCCGCGCTGCGGAAGGCAAGCTGGTCTTCCGCAATGAAGACCTCGACTACCAACGCTGCAAATCTGAATTTGTCAGCGCCATGTATCAAGACCTGCGTTGGCTTGGTCTCGATTGGGACGAAGGCCCTGACCTCAGCGGCCCCTTTGCGCCTTACTCGCAAAGCCAGCGCCACAACTTCTATCTCAATGCCTGGCGCAAACTGCGGGACTCCGGCACTATCTATCCCTGCACCTGCTCGCGCAAGGACCTGGAGCGCGCGCTCTCCGCGCCGCATGAATCCTTACATGGAGCGGCATTGCACGAAGCAGATGACGAAGTTCCCTACCCCGGCACATGCCGCCAGAAAATCACAACTGCTGCTCGCTATGATTCTCCCGCGGGCGTAAGCTGGCGGTTCAAAGCTCCGGATGGTGAAGTCATCTCTTTCATTGACGGACATTTCGGCCCGCAGCAATTTGTAGCCGGCCAGGATTTCTCTGATTTTTTACTCTGGCGTCGCGATGACATTCCTTCGTATCAACTTGCTGTAGTGGTTGACGACGCTGCCATGCGCATCACCGAAGTCGTCCGCGGTGAAGACTTGTTGAAGAGCACAGCGCGACAGTTGCTGCTGATGCGCGCGCCGGCCTATCCAGTGCCTGATTATTTTCACTGTCCTTTGCTGCGCGATGAAAATGGCGTCCGGCTGGCCAAACGGCACGATGCCCTGAGTCTGCGCAAGATGCGCGAACAAGGCACAAGTCCGGAAACTCTCCGTGAGCAATTCTCCCGGCAATAAATAATATCCAACAGGAAACAGAAAAGGACGGCTCGCGCCGTCCCTTCTGCGTTGTGTCGCTTCATTATTTAGTTCATCACTTTTTATAGAGGAGTGATCGGACACTGGGCCACGTTCGTTCCCGCTGTGCCACTCGGTTGAGCATTGATAACCGGAGGGCAGCCTCCAGTTGGTGCTGAAGTGATTGTAAGACTCACTGAGGTGCTATGAGCCAGGCTTGGACTCGCGCTCGTTCCGGTTATCGTCAGGGTGTAAGTTCCCGGCACTGTAGTGGTAGAACTTGTAACAGTCAGCGTCGTGGAACCTCCGGTAGCAATTGAGGCTGCGGTAAAGTGGGCCGTAACCCCTGCTGGCATTCCGCTCACAGTCAAAGCTTCAGTGCCGGCAAATCCACTGATCGCGGCGGTGGACACCGTATAAAAAGCGCTGTTGCCGCGAATAATGCTCTGGAAACTGGGTGTCGCCGAAATTGTAAAGTTTGGCGGCGGTGGCGGAGCAACGACCGTAAGCGAAACCGTGGTGCTGTGGATTTCAATTCCGCTCGTGGCGTTGATGGTCAGCGTGCTCGTTCCAATCGGCGTTGCTGTGGAAGGCGCGCAAACTGTCAGCGTGGAAGAGCCTGCGCCCGTAACGGATGCAGGGCTGAAAGTGGCTGTGGCATTCGCCGGCAACCCCGTCACACCTAAATTAACCGTGCTGGCAAAACCGCTGACCAGTGCCGCAATGGACGCCGTGTAGCTGCTGCATACGCCGCCCTGCACGGCATTCTGCGAAGCTGCGCCTGCGGAAAGAGTAAACGTGGGCTCGGGAACAAATCCGAACATAAACGTCCCATAGATATTGTCCTGGAAGACTTCAAATTCCACGGGACCGGTGTAGTTGTCCGCAACGGTGGGTCCGGTAACAGAAAGTGCTGCCGTCTGCCCGACCTGCTGCGTGTTCAGGCTGCTCCATTTACTCATCCAGCTGAGTGTGTCCGCTGTGGTTAACTTCGCCATGATCTTGGCAATAAAACCGGCCTTCGCGGTAAATTGACTGCTGAAGCCTACCTTATATGTGCTGGAAGCTCCCTGGCCCTGCGTTGCCGTGGTCTGATGCACCATGGAAAACGCCTGTGTAGTGGGCTGTCCACCCGGCGGCGGGGGTGAATATTGCAGGTTCTGGTTGGTCGTCCGGCAGAAGCGTCCGTCAACCGTGCAGCTCGCTCCGTTGGGAACGTTCACTACATAGGATGGATTTGAGAATGGATCAGCCGCGAGGATCGCTGCCAGATCGGCGGCGGTAAGCCCCGGAGCCTCTGTTCCATTGGTCCCACAATTCGGGTCCGCGGAAGTACATGCGATCGGCGGCGCCCAGCGGCGGGCCAGAACATCGGCAATATTTGCGGGCATCGCCGCATGTCCGTTCAGATATTTCGCCGGAATACCCAGAATATCTGTGTTGCCCGTGGGATCATTCAGGTCAAACCCATACCCTGTCCAGGTAAAAGAGGTGTCAGAATTGGCGACAAGATGGATTACTGGATTGAGCCACACCCAGACTATATCTTCATCGTGGTCCACACCCAGGGCGGAATTTGAAGGTCCCCTCACCTGGGTGCTGCTGTTCGTTGTTTCGTTCACGGCTATGGAGGAGGAGCTGTCTGTCTCCTGCGAAAGGTCCGTGGAAGCCGTCGCGGTAAAATTCACGCCGAATCCAAAGATGCTGAATCCGGAGCTGATTGAAGCGTTCACATTCACGTCATTGGTGAATGAGTTACTCACAGAAGTGCTTGTGCCCAGCATGGAGCTATTACTATAGGTAACCGAGCTCGCCGAACCGGGAGGCGCATAGGTGACTGTAAGAATAATAAACTTGGGACCAATCACGCCATCCACTGGTGTGGGCGTAGGCTGAGGAGGAATCGGGGTCGGCGTTGGGGTTGGACAGGCGGCAACCGCTGGCGATGCAGACGCGAATTCTGGAGCCGGCGGCTGTATGGGACAGGCTGCTACATGGGGGCTGGCGATTGTTTGCGCGCCAAGAAGCTGCGCTGCAAACAAACAGAGGAAGGCACTCAGCAAGACTTTC
>DASZMF010000065.1:0-2541 GCA_035552035.1 Candidatus Angelobacter sp. | reverse complement strand
TTCCCCAAAAGACAAAACATAACGGCAGGTTCTCCGTTGCAGTGCATTTAGGCTTTGCTCACCTCAAACCACTCTAGCGAATACAAAGCAAATATTCAATTAAAAAATCGACAGTTGGATCTTACTCCAGCCTCCGCGCCTCCGCGGTAAGATTTTGATTTCCTTGTTCTCACAACTCCCGACTCATCCGTGTCATCAGTGTTTATCAGTGGTAGTTTTTTGACTTCAGTTTTTCTCCGTGTCTCAGTGCCTCCGTGGTAGGTTTGGCATTTAGAATCTGTTATTAGCTATGAACAAACCGCTCGTTCTCATCATTCTCGATGGCTGGGGTTACGCGCCGCCCTCCCCCGCCAATGCCATTTCGCTGGCGCGTAAGCCCAACTATGACCGGCTGCTCAAGGAATATCCCAACACGCTCATCCAGACCAGCGGACACTCCGTCGGCCTGCCTGACGGCCAGATGGGCAACAGCGAAGTCGGTCACCTGAATATTGGCGCTGGCCGCGTGGTTTATATGGACATCACCAAACTCGATCTGATGGTCCAAAACGGCGACCTCTTCAGCAATCCGGTATTGCTTGAAGCCATGAAAAACGCGCGCAATGGCGGACGCCAGTTGCATCTCTTTGGCCTGCTCTCTGACGGTGGCGTGCACTCCCACCAGAATCATCTTTACGCGCTGCTGCGGATGGCCAAGCAAAATGGCGTGGACCGCACCTTTGTTCACTGCTTCATGGACGGACGCGACACGCTGCCCACCAACGGCGCGGTTTACATCCAGCAGTTGCAGCAGAAAATGCGCGAGCTAGGCACCGGCAAGATTGCCAGCGTAAGCGGCCGCTACTACGCCATGGATCGCGACAAAAAATGGGACCGCGAACTGAAGGCCTTTGACGCCATGGTTGCCGGCAAAGCCGAAGGCGGTGAGTTTGTCGATCCCGTGCAGGGCGTAAAAGATTCTTACAATCGCGACGTGACCGACGAATTCATTATTCCCTTCACCTGCGTGGACAATCGCGGCAACCCGATCGCCACCATTCGCGACGATGATTCAGTCATCAACTTCAACTTTCGCGCCGACCGCGCCCGCCAGATCACGCGCTGCCTGGCGCGTGAAAGCGGACTCACCGCCACAGGCGGCCGTGACCTGCCCGATGCCGAAGCGCTGGACGCAGCCATTCCCCGCAGCCGCGTTCCCAAGAATCTGAAATACATCTGCATGACCCAATATGACAAGCAGTTCGCTCTGCCCTTTGTCGTGCAGCCGGATTCGCTCAAAAACATTCTCGCCAATGTTATGGCCGAGCACAACCTGCGCAACCTGCGCGTAGCCGAAACAGAAAAATACGCGCACGTCACCTACTTCTTCAATGGCGGCATAGAGAAGCCCTTCCCCGGAGAAGATCGCGTGCTCGTGCCGTCACAAAAAGTCGCTACCTATGATCTGAAGCCGGAGATGTCCGCCGCTGGCATTGCGGAAGCCGTAATCAAGGCCACAAACGATTCTGCTTTTGACGTAGTCATCGTCAACTTCGCCAACGCAGACATGGTCGGCCACTCCGGCAAAATTCCGCCCACCGTTCAAGGCGTGGAAACAGTAGATCATTGTTTGGGAGAAGTTTATAAGGCCGTTCGCGCCCGCGCTGGCGCCATGCTGATTACCGCCGACCATGGCAACGCCGAGCAGATGATCGACCCCGCCACCGGCGGCCCACACACCGCACATACCACCAATCCAGTGCCATTCATCGTGGTAAGTGAGAATGCGCAAAAATTTTCTCTGCGTTCGAATGGCTCCCTGCAGGACATCTCGCCCACAGTGCTGGGCATGCTCGAATTCCCTCAACCAAGTGAGATGACCGGCAAAGACCTGCGGGTTTTGAAAACCTCATAAAGCGATCAATTGGAAGTAACGTGATCAATTCGGAGTAAAGTAACCAATTCAGAGCTGCAATAATCCAACGCCGTTAGGCGCGACAGGCGAGCATAGCGAGCGTTAGCCCAGGCCGGCAGGCCTGGGTAAATCAGATAAAATGCAAAGCCCCGTAGGGGCGACACCTCCATCAATCGCCAGCCAATAAATCCATTTGGCAACTCCATACTTTAAAATTACGATACTCAAGCCAAGAGCCAAAGGCTAAGAGCTAAAAGCTATGCTTCTCCACATCAACGGCGAACAACGCGACTTCCCTGACAACCTGACCGTTGCCGCCCTGGTCGCGCAGCTGGGCATGAAGCCCGACCGCGTTGCCGTGGAATTAAATCTGGAGATCGTTCCCCGAGCCAATTGGGAAGCCACCACGCTGAAAAGCGGTGACAAACTGGAAGTGGTGCACTTTGTGGGTGGCGGCAGCACCGGCACGGAGCTTCTGCAGCAGGAAACCCACACTTCAAACGCAGCATGGCAATGCCCCACCTGTGGCGCGCAGGTAAGCGGCAAATTCTGCCCCGATTGCGGAGAGAAAAAATTTGGCGCTTCAGATCTCTCCATGCGCCACTTTTTTCACCACGCCCTGGGCGACTTCTTCCACTTCGATTCCA
>DASZMF010000064.1:0-2386 GCA_035552035.1 Candidatus Angelobacter sp. | reverse complement strand
GCTGTGTTCATGCTGGTCTGCTTTTCATTTTTGGCTGGAGTAGCGCGGGCCGCGGAGAATCCATATCTATATAAGGTGACGCTGGTGCAGGCCGCGCCGGGCAAGTTCACGGAGCTGGTGGATCTTTATAAGACACGCGCTGCTGCCATGAAAGAAGCCGGAGAAGAAGCGCCACTCTGGATGCGCCACAGCCAGGGCGACCACTGGGACCTGATGATTCTCTTCCCCGTTGGCAGCTACGCTGAGTATTACCAGCCGGAGCGCATCAGCAAACGCAAGCAAGCCGAGCAAGCAGGAAAGTTTGACGACAAATTTAAAGAAGACATCGCGTGGCAGGAAGATGTGTTTTCTTACGGACCGCCGCTGGCCGATCTGCGCAAGGCCTTTGCGGCTGGAGCTTTCTTTCACGTGGAAATGTTTGTGGCCTCGCCAGGCAAGTTTGCCGAGCTCTACAAAGAGCGCGAGATGGAAAATGCCTATGCCAAAGCAGTGAAGGAGCCGGAGAATTTTATCTTTGTGCGCGACCAGGGCGCGGCCTGGGACATATTTACCATCGGCGTGTTTCGCGATTTAAAACATTACGCCGAGAGCGCGGATGTGAGCCCGAAAGACGCAGAAGCGGCAGCCAAGGCCGCGGGATTTGATGCTCCAAGCCAGATTGGGCCTTATCTGCGACGATTTATACGCGAGCATCATGACACGCTGGCCGTGGCGGTGAAGTAAGGAATAAATCGTTAGTAAATTAAGCTGAATTTTTCCTGATCGGACGATCCAAAAAATCCGTGTCGTGAATAACCGCGTCTCTGAAGCTGGGATCAGTAGCTGTTTGAAGGGCTTCATTGCTCAACCAAAGAGGCTCATCGGATCGTACTTTGTGAAATCGTACGATGGGATTGTCATATTTTGTGTAGTAAACGCGAAAGCGATTTTTGGGAAAATCAGATTTTAGTTTCAAAGCCCACATTTCGGCCATTTTAGTCCCGAGTTCACACGCCGCAATGAAATCGGGGTGCGCATAGTCATAGATAGCTTCAACCACATCGAGCTGTTCTGAAAAGTGCTCTCGCGTTTCCGATGTTGCGCGATTGCTAAATTCATCGAGCAAATGAGTGTGATTGATGAAACATTCTGTTCCAGTCTTGTCACCGGAAATTTTCACTTCACCGTCACCGCGCTGAAATGCCGCAAAAATACAGCCATTTACCTCCACGAAGTCTGGCCATAACAATTCCGTTAATGCACAGGCGGTACGAACCGACACACGTTTTTGCATCTGACCCTACTTCGCCATCGCTTTCTCCACTTCGTCTGCGGTCCGTGGCAGATCGCGGCTCAGCATTACGAGCTTGCCATCTTGGCCGACCGTGAACATATCTTCAATGCGCACGCCCAGTTTCTCTTCAGGGATATAAATTCCCGGCTCGATGGTAAAGATCATTCCTTTATCCAGCGGCATGGAAGAATCGTTGGCATCGTGGACGTTGAGCCCCACGTGGTGCCCCAATCCGTGGATGAAATATTTGCCCAACGGCTCACCGTGAAGGTCTTTGCCGTGTGTGTTGATGTAATCAAAAGCAACTTTGTAGAGAGAATCGTTGTCAGTATGGCTGGTGGCGAGACGCGATTTGCCGGCCTGGAAAGCCTGCATCGCTGCTTCCTGTGCGCCGAGGACAATGTTATAAATCTCACGCTGGCGGGCGGTGAACTTGCCGTTGACGGGCGCGGTGCGGGTGATGTCGCTGGCGTACATGGAATATTCGCCGGCTACGTCCATTACCACGACGTCGCCGTCTTTCATGGTTCCGGAATCAGCCGAGTAGTGCAACACGGTGGAATAAAAACCTGAGCCGACAATGGGCGCGTACGCAGGGCGCTCACAGCCTCGCTTGCCAAATTCATACTGCATGAGCGAGGCAATCTCGCGTTCAGTAATTCCAGGATGAATGGCTTTGAGGGCCGCACGGTGGGAAAACTCTGAAGCCTCAGTGGCGGCGGTGACCATATGAATTTCGCCGGCATCTTTTACCGTGCGCAGATGCCAGATCAGCGGATTGGCATCTTTAAAGGCGACGTAATTTGGGAACGAATTACCACGGCGCAGCCACTCTACTGGGCCGGTGGAAGCCGTGGTGAAGCCGTTTTCACCAAGATCGGCATATACGAGGGCGCGCGGTTGCGGCAAGATCTTCATCAATTCGTCATGCATCTTGTCGAGGCTTTCCACTTTGTCAAAGCCGGTCTCTTTTGCGGCGGTGGGATCGCCGGGGCCTAGCTTGGGGCCGGTCCATTTTTCCTGTGTGGCGTTGTGCTCGGCGAGAAAAAGAATTTCTACATAGGGGTTGGAGTTGATGAGAATGGCCGCGCCGGGTTCGAACCATCCGGTGAG
>DASZMF010000063.1:0-2308 GCA_035552035.1 Candidatus Angelobacter sp. | reverse complement strand
GCGCTGGTTGGCTCAGGCCAGGAAAATCTGGGGCCATACCTTGACCTGGTATCGGCGGTGAACCAGGATGCGGAGCGGGAGGTGGTGGTTAGCTACGAGCCAATGCTGGATTACATCAATAGTTATCTGCTTCAGGGCGATGAGGCAGGGCCGTTTCGCGCCTGGGTGCGCTCCAATTTTCAACCGATGATGACGAAGATTGGCTGGACATCCGCTGCCAATGAAAGCGCAGATACGCACACACTGCGAGGCGCGCTGATCGACATTCTGGGAACCATTGGTGAAGATCCGGAAACCATCCGGCAATCCACCCGACTGGCCCAGCAATACCTGAAGTCACCGGATTCAGTGGATGCCAGCATGGCAGGCAACGTGTTGTCAGTGGCCGCCCGTTTTGGGGATCAAGCACTTTACGAACAATATGTGGCTGCGCTGGGGCAGATGCATTCTCCGGAGCAGTATTACAACGTGGCGCGAGCGCTGGCGGATTTTCGCGACCCAAGGATTGTTGAGAAAGTACTGGCAATGACCGTTTCCGATGAAGTGAGAACACAGGATGCTGCCCGGCTCATGGGCGCAGTGCTGGGCAATACGGACAACCAGAAGGTGGCGTGGACATGGATCAAGGCGAACTGGCCGGCGGTGGAGAAGAAAACCACCATGTCGAGCGGGGGTGCGATTGTGGGCGCCACTGGATCATTTTGCAGCGCAGAGATGCGTGATGATGCTCAGAGTTTTTTCAGCCAGCACAAACTTGCTTCAACCGAGCGAGGCGTGAAGCAGGTCTATGAGGCCGTTGATAGTTGCATGAAGAAACGCCCGCGGTTACAGGGAGAGCTGGCGCAGTGGCTGAAAACATCGGGTAAAATGAGTGAATAAGAATTTTGTAAATTGGTAATGTGGTAAAAGCCTTACCGCGGATTCGCGTGGATCAACGCAGATTGGAATCGAAGAAGTCCAGTTTGCTTGTGGACGCGATTAGTGAATTGGCGGCTGGTATTGAATGGTGAGGCTGCCCCAGTGCTCGTCATGCTTTCGCAGCAGCGTTGCCTTGCAGCGCGAACACTGGATACTGAGCGTGTTGGGGTTGCTCCAATTCAGCGTAATTGAGGCATCAGCGGCATCCTGTTCAACCTGAAAAATTTCTCCTTCATCGGCCATGCCGGAGAAGAAGCCTACCTTTAAATCATCGGCTGCGGGCCGCACGTTTACATGCGTAAGGAACGGCGCTTCCGGGCCACAGCGGCGCTCCATCACGGCGGCTGTCCACTGCTTATTCGAGTCGGTCGACTCGGCCACCAGCCGGTCAGTGCAGCGCGGACGCATGTGCAGATATACGGCTGAGAGCACGGCGAACATCACCAGCATCACGCCGCCGTAAACGAACGAGCCGAAGACCATTTTGCGGGCAAAGGGATCCATGGATTATTCGCTGGCCAGTTGCAGGCGAGAGCGGATTTCACGCCAGAGCTCTGCGCGTCCGTCACCGGTTTTGGCGGAGTAGGGAAGCGGCGGTGCAATTTCATGGTCACGCGCCAGTGTGGCCAGAGCGCTCTTTAATTTATTGCCAGATAATTTATCAGCCTTGGTGGCAACTACAAGATAGTCACTGCTGGCAGCGCGAAAGAAGTCGATCAACTGGCGGTCAGGCGGCTGCGCTGGAATGTTGGCATCAATCAGCACGATGGAGAGCGCCAGCGCCTCACGCTCCTGCAAATAAGGCTCAATGAATTTGGGCCACTCAGCGGAAATTTCCTTGGAGAGCTTGGCGTATCCGTAGCCCGGCAGATCCACCAGCAACATTTCAGGATACGGTTGATTAGGCTTGGCATACAGGCCGATGAAGTTGATGGTGCGCGTGCGTCCGGGGGTGGAGCTGACGTGCGCCATCTTCTGGCCCAGCAGGGAATTGATCAGGCTGGACTTGCCCACGTTGGAGCGGCCCAGGAAAGCAAATTCCGGCGGGCCTTCCGGGGGGAAGAACTTGGGATCGGCAGCAGAGGTTAGAAACTTGGCGATGATAGGCTTCATTTGGTAACAACCAGTTTAACGGAAGTGCGGTTTTACCGCAGAGGGCGCGAAGGGCGCAGAGGAAAGCAAAAGCCCTATTGCCGCAGATTTGCGCAGATGACGCGGATAAAAAAATCCACGGCAGACGCATGAAAAATCGGGACATCGGGAGGTAAGTCTCGGGCGAAGACGCAAAAAAAATCCTTACCCCCTATGATCGCGGAAGATTGTTGAAAGTGTGGCTGAGTTAAATGGGCTACTCATATAAGCGGTTCAATCCAGAGCTGAATTTTGATAG
>DASZMF010000062.1:0-3565 GCA_035552035.1 Candidatus Angelobacter sp. | reverse complement strand
GAACTGCAGCGCGGCCACTACAAGTATGTGGGACTGATTGGCACCAACGTTGTGGATGTATTGTTTCTCGCCCGATTTCTCCGCAGCGCTTGCCCTGACGTGCGGCTTTTTATTTTTGACGCTGACCTGTTGTTTGAGCGCGATACTGACAACGCGCCCTACATCGGCATGCTCTCCATCAGTACATATCCGCTGATTGGGCGCGATTTAAGCTGGCTCAGGTCGCAAAAGAAATCGCCGCGGCTGCCTTTTGCCGATCAGTTTGAAGAAGGGCTCTATAACGCTGCCTTGCTCGCCATGCAGGATGCACTTCCACCCGGCAAAGTAACGCTCATGGAAGTGGGCGCGGAAACATTTGATCCGCAGGCAAGCATTCTTCCGGTATGGGTCACCATCGCCGGTACCGGCGGCTATTGGCCGGTCCAGATGATTGATCCCCAGCCCAGGAATGCCACAAAAGCCGAGATGCCTTTTAATCCGCAAATGGATGGCCAGGATTTTTCTCCCGCGTGGTGGACGCTCACGCTGGTTCTGTCCGGCATTGGTCTTTTCCAAAGCTGGATACTTTTAACCGTCAAACCTAATGCCATGCGGCTGCGCGATTTTTCAATGAAGAATGCCGCTCCAGCCCAGCGCTTCTTTTTTATCAACGCCATTTCCATCGCATTGGCTTTTGCGTTGGCCATGCTGATTACTCCTGCCGTGAAATTCGGCTGCAACGCCGGCTCGTATGTCTGGTGGGCCGTTGCGGTGGGAGCGCTGGCCATTCTGGCGCTCGCAGGCGCGTGTGGTTATTTGGCTTTATCCAACAAGATTTCGATACGCAGCGTCGCCTTTTCCGCCACGGCATGGCTGGCCGCGCTGGTTGCGGCCGTGATCTGGTTCTGCCTGCATGCGGACGATCCCACGCATTACGGCTTCTTCTTTGGCTATCGCGCAGCCAATCTGGCCACGGGCGTATCGCCACTGGCTCCCATGCTCCTGCTGCTGGTCGCGGTTTTTCTGTGGGGAGTTTTTGAAATCTGGCGTCTGCGCTTTGACGATGAAGTCCGCCCCCGCCTTAAAATTTCAGGGCCTTTTCCCGGCGAGAAAGATGAAGAAGAAATCGCCTGCTCGGTAAACAAGTTTCTCCTGCATCGCAATTATGTTGTCGCTTTTAGCTTGGCCTATCTGGCGTGGCTTCTCTCGCTGCATCCGCTCCATCCTTTTCATTTGATTGAGAAGCGCAATTTTGGCGGTCTCTATGAATCACTTTTCTGTATTGTGGTCTCACTGATGTTGAGCAGCGGCTTGCGGCTTACTCAAACCTGGTCGGGTCTGCATCATCTGCTGCTCGAACTGGAGCGGTCACCCATTGGGCCGGCCTTCAGCCGCCTGAAAGGGACGAACTGGTCTCCGGTCTGGGGCGCCGGCGGACAGCAGGTGGAATGGACCAGCATCGCCAAATCATTTGCCGTGATAGAGCAGATCAAGAAAGACCAGGAAAAGAGCAGTCCTGAAGAAAAGAACTCTGCTCTGATGAATGACATTCAAGCCGCTGTGACCGCGCGAAACGATATTCATGCAATGATCCATTCCAAAGCTGGTGGCAGCCAGCATTCTCTGGAAAAGCTCTTTAGCAAGCTGCAGGAGGATCTCGCGGATATCCTGAATGATGTGATGGGCATTCTGGATAAAACGAACCACACCGCCCTGGCGGAGAATGACGAGCCCGGCAAAGGCGACACAACCGTGGTGGTGAACTGCATCAAGGAAGAGCCGGACACAAAATTTGAAGCGCGGCAACGCATGGAGCAGTACGTGGCGTTGCGCTATGTGGCGTTTATCCGCGGAGCCCTGGGACACATACGGCTCTGGCTCATCCTGCAGGCGGCGGTGTTCAGCCTGGTGCTGCTCTCACTCAATGTATATTCCTTTGAGCCGCACCGTTCATTGATCTGGGCCTTTAGCGCCATCTTTGTGATGATTGGAGTGTCAGCCATCAGCGTTCTTATGCAGATTGAACGCAATCATGTGCTCAGCAGAATTACTGGCACGCAGCCCAATGAACTGGGGACTAGTTTTTATCTCCGTATCCTCACGTTGGGCGCTGTGCCGCTGCTTACATTGCTGGCTACACACTTTCCCACGATTGGGCACTACCTGCTGTCATTTATTCAGCCGGGAATGGAAGCGCTTAAATAGCAGGCAAGCTTATCTATAAAACGATTTCGAGAAAAAACGATTTCGGGAACTTTATGCTACTTGGCCTGCGCTGAATCCTGAAGCCCAGGCCCACTGAAAGTTGAAGCCGCCCAGATGGCCGGTCACGTCCATCACCTCGCCGATGAAATAAAGTCCCGGAACTTTGCGGCTCTCCATGGTCTTGGCTGAGAGCTCATTCGTATCCACGCCGCCGGTTGTTACTTCTGCCTTGGCATAGCCTTCTGTTCCGGCCGGAGTGATTTGCCAGTTGTGAACGCGGCGTTCTAGTTCGTCGAGCGAGTGGTTGCTCCAGCCCTGCGGCGGATAAACGTCAAGCCATCGGTCAGCAAAACGGCTGGGCAAGGCAGGGCGGAAGGCCGTTTTAGTTGCGGCGAGATCGCGCGGAATTTTTGGATCGCGCAATGCGGCAGTCAAGTCACGTTCAGGCGCAAGATCCAGCGTGACCGGCGAACCAGCTTTCCAGTAAGACGAAATTTGCAGGACCGCCGGGCCGCTCAGCCCGCGATGCGTAATCAACATCTTCTCGCGAAAGCTTTGCGAGCCAATGCTCGCAACCACTTCAGCGGACAGTCCTGCGAGATCACAGAAGTTGGTAGAGTCTTGCTTGCTGAAAGTAAAGGGAACCAGCGCGGGCCTGGGTTCAATGATCTTCAATCCAAATTGCCGGGCCAGATCATAGCCGAACCCTGTAGCGCCCATCTTGGGAATGGAAAGTCCGCCGGTGGCGACGACGAGTGACTCGGCTGCGAACTCCTGTTCGCCAGCGCGGATAGTGAAGCGGTTTTTCTGATCCACGCTTTCATTCGGCGCACGCTCGTGCTTTACCGCATCCATTTTTATGTTTGTCAGAATCTCAACACCGGCAGCGCGGCATTCCTGCTCCAGCATAGTCACGATCTGTTGGGCTGAACCATCGCAGAAAAGCTGCCCTAGAGTTTTCTCGTGATAAGCGATGCCGTGTTTCTCCACCAGCGCAATAAAGTCAGTGGGCGTGTAACGCGCCAGCGCCGACTTGGCAAAGTGCGGATTGGCAGAGATAAAATTTTCCGGGCGGCAATGCAGATTGGTGAAGTTGCAGCGCCCGCCGCCGGAGATGAGTATTTTTTTTCCAACGCGCTCGGTACGCTCCAGCACAGCCACGCGCCGCCCGCGTTTGCCGGCTTCCATGGCGCACATGAGGCCGGCCGCTCCACCGCCGAGAATGATGACATCAAAGTTTTGCATAAAAAGTATTGCTAACCAACTGCCTCTGACATAGTCTAACTATGCCAGCATGGGAAACACGCGAGACGAGATACCGCCCGGAACACTGTACATGTTGATCTTAAAGACACTTGCGCGAAACCGCGAGATGCACGGC
>DASZMF010000061.1:0-3327 GCA_035552035.1 Candidatus Angelobacter sp. | reverse complement strand
TTCAACTCACGCTTAGCAGAGCAGCATTTTATTGAGGCGGTGCAAGCGGTGAAGAAACTGGAAACCCAGACCAGAAATGTACAAGCATTTCATAGCGATGTTTGAGCCGGGGGGCGTGGTAGATATAGCATTTAAAAGTGATAAAATTTAGAACTGGGTGAGCTATTACAATGGGTGGCATTTTCTGCTAAGTTAACAGCATCAATCCCTTAGATTTTCTTTAATATGAGAGAACTGATGGCTAAAACGAAAGTAATCTATGCTTGCCAAGCCTGTGGTGCGCAATGTCCTAAATGGGCAGGGCAATGTTCTGGCTGCGGGGCATGGAATAGTTTGGTAGAAGAAGTGACTGAAGTCGGGTACTCTTCCCGTTACCAGGGATATACGGGCAGTCACGCTGGCGTGACTCCCATGCTCAATGTGGTTTTTGATAATGAAGAAGTCCGTCTGTCATCGGGTTTAAAAGAATTGGACCGGGTATTAGGCGGCGGGCTGGTCACAGGCTCAGCGGTCCTCATGGGCGGCGATCCTGGCATTGGCAAGTCAACGCTTTTATTGCAAACATTGGCGCATCTTGGCCAGCAAGTCAAAGTACTCTATGTGACAGGCGAAGAATCGCTGCAGCAAGTTACACTACGGGCGCGAAGGCTGGCACTCCCTGAGAATTATTTATTACTATTAGCGGATACGCGGATTGAGCGTATTATCCATTGCATTCAGCAGGAAAAGCCCAGTGTAGTCGTCGTCGATTCGATTCAAACTATGCACACGGATATCTTGCAATCTGCGCCAGGTGCCGTTGCACAAGTGCGTGAAAGCGCGGCCCAATTGATTGCATTCGCAAAGCAGACCAATACGGCATTATTTCTGGTGGGCCATGTCACTAAAGAGGGAACCCTGGCAGGGCCGCGTGTACTCGAACATATCGTCGATTGCGTATTGTATTTTGAAGGAGAACAGGACAGCCGCTACCGCATTGTCCGCGCTGTTAAAAACCGTTTTGGCGCCGTCAATGAGCTGGGCATTTTTGCCATGACAGACCGCGGCCTGCGCGAAGTGAATAATCCATCGGCGATTTTCTTATCGCGTTATGAAAAGCCTGTCGCTGGCAGTGTGATCATGGCGACTCGTGAAGGAAGTCGTCCGCTGCTGGTTGAAATACAGGCGCTAGTTGATCAAAGTTACCTCGGGAACCCCCGTCGTGTGTGTGTCGGGCTAGATGCGCAGCGATTGTCTATGCTGCTGGCTGTATTACACCGCCACAGCGGAACAGCGATGTATGATCAGGATGTTTTTGTGAATGCCGTCGGCGGTGTCAGAATTACTGAAACAGGTGCGGACCTGGCTTTACTGATAGCCGTGTTGTCCAGTTTTCGTAATCGCCCCGTGTTCCCTGACTGGGTAGTCTTTGGAGAAGTGGGACTGGCCGGTGAAATCCGGCCGGTACAAGGCGGGCAGGAGCGACTGCGTGAAGCCGCAAAACAGGGATTTAAACGGGCTATTGTTCCTTGTGCCAATGTGCCCCGCGAAGAAATTCCTGGGCTGTGTGTTATGGCGGTCCAGGATTTGGGCCAGGCCATTACGCATTTTACTGAAAGCGCTCATAAGGAATATGCATGAAACCTCAAGTGGCTGCTGCCAGACGTCTCGTAGTCAAAGTCGGCTCTGCTTTATTAGTGGACGCTGAAACGGGCACGCTCCATCGCGAATGGTTAACGAGCTTGCTGCAGGATATTGCAGACTATTGGCGAGATGGCAAGCAAATCATCATCGTGTCATCGGGTGCGATTGCCATAGGCCGTTGTCATTTACCATTAAAAAATCATACGCTTCAACTCGAAGAAAAACAGGCCGCCGCAGCGATAGGCCAGATCAAATTGGCCAAGGCTTATCAGGAGATTTTGGAACAGCAGGGGATTATAGCCGCCCAGGTATTATTGACTTTAGAAGACAGCGAAGACCGCAGCCGCTATTTGAATGCTAAAAATACCCTTGAAACATTATTAAAATTACGTGCCGTGCCTATCATCAATGAAAATGATACCATTGCGACCACAGAAATTCGTTTTGGTGATAATGACCGCCTGGCGGCGCGCGTAGGTCAAATGGTCAGTGCGGATACGCTTGTCTTATTATCGGACATTGACGGGCTTTATACTAAAAATCCCCGGCTGGATTCGACGGCGGAACTGGTGACCGAAGTGACGCGTTTGACCCCCGATATTTTAGCCATGGCCGGTGATTCGTCGACCGTGTATGGTTCGGGCGGCATGATCACGAAACTGGCTGCTGCAAAGATTGCGCTGGCATCGGGCTGCCGCATGGCGGTAGCGGCGGGCAAGCATCTTCATCCCTTAAAGCGGATTGATACAGTCGACATGAAAACCTGGTTTATTCCTGAGACCACGCCAGCGAATGCCCGAAAGAACTGGATCGCACAGCATCTCAAGCCTAAGGGCAATATCATTATTGATGCGGGTGCAGTCAACGCGCTGCATCAGGGAAAAAGTTTATTGGCAGCGGGCATCCGTGGAGTCGAAGGTCATTTTCATGAAGGCGATGCCGTGTGCATTTTAACGGAGAACCGGCAGGAAATTGCTAAAGGGTTGGTGAATTATCCGGCCCAGGAAGTGGTAAAGATCATTGGAAAAAAGAGTTCTGAATTTGAAACAGTGTTAGGATATCGCGGTTATGAAGAGATTATTCATAGAGATGATCTGGCCGGGATTTCTTAAGGCAGGAGAAAAATTGTGAGCAAAATCGCTGAACAAATAATCACAATAGGCAAGGCGGCCCGTGTGGCGGCGCGTGATCTGGCTTTACTGGCAACAACGGTAAAAAATCAGGCGCTCCGTGCAATGGCCGCGGCCATCCGTGGACAACAGGAAACGATCCTGGCTGCTAATCAAAAAGACATGGCCGCGGCCAGACAAAAAAATCTATCCGATGCGTTAATCGATCGTCTGGCATTAAATAGTGACCGCGTTGCAGCGATGGCCAATGGGCTAGACATGATCGCAGATTTACCGGACCCCGTGGGTGTCGCCCTGAAAAAAATCCAGCGTCCTAATGGGCTTGAAATCGTTCGTGTTAGCACCCCTATCGGAGTGATTGGTGTGATTTATGAATCCCGCCCGAATGTCACAGTAGATGCCGCCGGCCTTTGCTTGAAATCAGGCAATGCGGTCATTTTGCGCGGTGGAAGTGAAAGTTTTTATTCTTGTTCTGCGATTATGTCTGCACTCCAGAAAGGTCTGCGGGCAGTGAATGTGCCGCTGACGGCGGTGCAGTTTGTTCCTACTGTTGACCGCATGGCGGTGGATGAAA
>DASZMF010000060.1:0-9269 GCA_035552035.1 Candidatus Angelobacter sp. | reverse complement strand
CATTCTGCCTATCGTGGAAGGAACCACGGTCAACACCCGCTACGGCATGGTGAGTACAGACCATATTCTTTTCATCGCCGCCGGCGCGTTCCACGTTTCCAAGCCCAGCGACTTGATTCCCGAACTCCAAGGCCGCTTCCCGATTCGCGTGGAGTTGAAGTCGCTGACCATGGCGGATTTCATTGCCATTCTCACCGAGCCCAAGTCGTCGCTGGTAAAGCAATACACCGCGTTACTGGAAACCGAAGGACTGAAACTGACATTTACTCGCGAAGCCCTGGACGAAGTGGCGAGCTTTGCCTTCCAGGTGAACGAAGCCACAGAAAATATTGGCGCACGCCGTTTGCACACCATCATGGAGCGCGTGCTCGATGAAGTAAGCTTCAACGCCCCGGACATGGAAAACAAATCAGTGAACATTGACGCCGATTACGTAAGAAAAATGCTGGCTGATATTGTGAAAGACCAGGATTTGTCGCGCTATATTTTGTAGCTTTTTCTGAAATCCCGAAGCGAAGCGAGGGAGCCCTATAACCAAAAACTAGCCGCGAATTGCGCGAATACACACGAATTTAAAAAGATTCGCGTTGTTCGCGTTGATTCGCGGCTAAATTTCGTTCTCTGCGGTAAGATTTCCTAACGTGAAAACTCTGGTGACGATAGTGATCCCTCGCTCCGCTCGGGATTTTAAAAAAAGCGCCATCTTCTTCGCGCTGGCCCTGTCGCTCACAGGCTGCGGCGTCCCCGGCGCGCCCATGCCTCCGTCATTGGAGATGCCCAAGTTTGTGGGCGACCTGAAAGCCACACGCAAAGGCGAAACCGTCACACTCACGTGGACTGCCCCAACCGAAACCACCGACGCAGGCGTGATCCGCAAGCCTGGCAAGATGCTGGTGCAGCGGGCGTTCTCTACAGGCCGCGGCTCAGACCTTAAGTTTCAGACGATCTCTGAAGTCCCACTCGAACCAACATTCAGGAAAGAACGCGGCGAACAGGCAACGGCCAAAGACACGCTGAACGATTCTCTCCGCGCGGGAACCAATGAATTTGCCGTCTATGACGTGCTGGCGCAGGGGCACAACGGAAAGTCGTATGGCCTGCCGAACCGCGTATCCGTGCCGCTGCTGCGCAGCCTGCCCACCCCGACCAATGTTTCCGCGCAGATGGTTCCGCTGGGAGTCATGCTGAAATGGGAAGAAGTTCTGCCGCAATCCACTGGCGCACTACAGCAGACACAACAAATGAAGCTCATGCGCCGGCTGCAAGGCGCGAACGCAGCGGTACTGGTAAAGCAGGTAAATGTCGCGGCTTCAGCAAGTATCGTGGATGACACCATTGAGTGGGAGAAGAACTACCAATACTGGCTCACGCCGGTCACGCTCTGGCAGGATGGAAAGCGCAAAGGCGAAATCGAGGGCGATGATTCCGCCATCATCGATATTTTTGCCCATGATTCTTTTCCGCCAGCCGCTCCCGCCAGTTTGCAGGCGGTTTACACAGCTGTACCGCCGAATTCGTTTATCGACCTGACGTGGTCACCCAATACCGAGCCTGATCTCGCGGGATACAACGTCTATCGCCACTCCACAAATACCCCGCCGGCCAAGATCAACACTGAACTAGTCAAGACGCCGCGCTTCCCTGATCCGGGAGTTCAGCCCGGGATTAAGTATTTCTACTCCATCACGGCCGTGGACCTGCGCGGCAATGAGAGCGCACGGTCAGAGGAAACGTCAGAAAGCGTGCCCAAAGATTAGTCTTTGCTCATTCGCCATGGTGCTGATTCAACTTATCTCGATTTGACTGCCTGCAACGGGTAGGCTAGCCTCATGGGTTGGCCTGTTCGCGTGGTTAAGCGCATGCGGGCCCTGCCTTTAGCGGCTAAGAGATGGTCAGCAAACTTGGCCGGTTTGCACCAGATCTTTTAGGAGGCCGCAATCAGATGAAAGTTCTGCGTAAATTTCTGATTTTTCAGCTAGTTGTCTTCTGCCTGGTGGCGGCGAAACCCGGCCATGCAGATGGGCTGAGGCCTGTCCATGCCAAAAAGGCGATGGTGGTCAGCGTCCACGGGGAAGCCTCAAAAGTGGGCGCGCAGATCATGCAGCAGGGCGGCAATGCCGTGGACGCCGCAGTAGCCACGGGATTCGCGCTGGCTGTGGTTCATCCTGCGGCAGGAAATATTGGCGGCGGCGGTTTTATGCTGCTGCGCAAGGCCAACGGCGAAACCCACTTCCTCGACTTCCGCGAAAAAGCTCCCAAAGCCGCCAGCCGCGACATGTATCTGGACGCGCAAGGCAATGTAATTCCCAAGGCCAGTTTGATCGGATACAAAGCTGCCGGCGTGCCGGGATCAGTGGCCGGGCTGGTTTATGCCGAACAGCATTGGGGCAAGCTCACGCTCAGAGCTGTGATGCAGCCGGCGATCCGGCTGGCGCGTGAAGGCGTGCGGCTCACGTATGAAGAAGCGCAGTTCATGCATGATCCTGACCTGGCGCAGTTTGCCGATTCCAAGCGTATCTTCCAGCGCAACGGCAAATTTTACGAGCCCGGAGAAATTTTCCGCCAGCCCGAACTGGCGCGGACGCTGGAGCGGATCGCCGCCAACCCCAAGGCCAATGAATTTTATAAAGGCGCCATGGCGCGCGAACTGGCAGCAGAGATCCGGCGCGGTGGCGGACTGATTACCGCTGAAGATCTGGCAGAGTATGAAGCCAAAGAGCGCCAGCCGATTAAGGGCAGCTACCGCGGGTATGAAATTATCAGCGCGCCTCCGCCCAGTTCTGGCGGCATTACCATGCTGGAGGCGCTGAATATTCTTGAAGGCTATGATCTGCATGCCATGGGCAATCGCTCAGCCGATGCGATTCACGTAACTGCAGAGGCTTTCCGGCGCGCGTTCTTTGATCGCGCGGAGCTGCTGGGAGACCCTGACTTTAACCAGATTCCCGTGGCCCAGTTGATCGACAAGAAATATGCCAACGGCTGGCGGCAATCACTGGACATGATGCGCGCCACTGACAGCAAGGAAGTCCGCCGGCCATCAGGCTTTGGCGAGCTTGATCGCTCGGCCGCAGCGCATGCGCCTTACACCGGCCATGAATCCAATAACACCACGCACTATTCGGTGGTCGATTCACAAGGCAACGCTGTTTCCGTGACCACTACGTTGAATGAAGGTTTTGGCTCGGCAGTAACTGCCGGCAAGCTGGGCTTCCTGTTGAATGATGAGATGGACGATTTCACCTCCAAGCCGGGCGTGCCCAACGGCTACGGATTGATTCAGGGTGAGGCCAATGCCATTGCACCGGGAAAGCGTCCGCTGAGCGCCATGTCGCCGACCATCGTTTTAAAAGACGGTAAACTTTTGATGGTGCTGGGTTCTCCGGGCGGCCCGCGCATTATCAGCACGGTGGCCAATATTTTGATGGGCGTGCTTGATTACGGGCTCGATATCCAGCAGGCCGTGAATGCGCCGCGCTTCCATCACCAATGGGAGCCGGATGAAATTGTGATCGAACGGAACGGATTTTCTCCCGACACCATCAAACTACTCGAGGCGCGGGGGCATAAAATTCAAACACAAGGCTACTGGAGTGACGGTGAGTGCATTGCCGTGGACCCACGAACAGGCGATCTTCTGGGCGCACCCGATGGACGCGGTGGCGGAAAGGCGGTGGGATACTGATGCTGCGCGCAATGTCGAGCTACGTATATATCAAGCAGCGGCTGCATCCGGGAATGCTGGACAGCATGGCCCGGGGCGGAGCGCAGGCCATTGAACTTTTTGCCGCACGCGGCCACTTTAACTATCACGATAAAGAACACATCAAGGAGCTGGGCGACTGGTTCAAGTCAGAGAAAGTTGAATTCCATTCCATCCACGCGCCCATTTCCATGGACAACCATCTCAATTCCGGCGGACAGCCGGTGAACATTGTTGATCCGGACAAACGCAACCGCATTGACGCCATGGACGAGATCAAGCGCGCGATTGAAGTAGCGGAATACGCGCCGTTCAAATATCTGATTCAGCATATAGGCAAGACTGACGAGTATGACGATCCGCGCAAGTTTGATAATGCACTCAGCGCCATTGAGCATCTGCGGGCCTTTGCGCGTCCGCTGGGTGTGAGCCTGCTGCTGGAAAATACTCCCAACGATCTGGCGACCCCGGAAAAGCTGGTGGAGATTATGAAGCTGCTGCGCTATGAAGATCTGGGCGTTTGTTTTGACGTGGGCCACGCGCACATGATGAGCTCTGTGCATCAGGCTTTCAGCATGCTGGAAAGTCGCATTCGTTCCACGCATATTCACGACAATATGCGCGACAAAGACACGCACCTGTGGCCAGGTGAAGGCAACATTGACTGGGAGCAGACCATACAGGCCTTGCGCGGTGCGGCAAAGGCGCCGGCGCTACTGCTGGAAATTGAAGGCGCGGAAGGTTTAGACATCTCACCCAAAATGGCTGAGGTGTATGGAAAGCTGGAGAGCGTGGGCGCGGAAGAGTAGCCGCTCGCTTTCGAAAAGAACAGGCACAAGGTCCCTCGCCACCTATTCGGGCGCTGAAGAAAGCGCGTCCTGATTGGCGGTGGCTCGGGATGACGATGTTTTAAATTTTGGGATTATTTTTTATTATGGATACAACGACAACAGAGGCTCCACTCACTACGATCGCCGAAGTCGGCAAGCATGACGGGCAGGCCGTTACCATTCAAGGCTGGCTCTATAACAAGCGCGAAAGCGGCAAGCTTATCTTTCCTATCTTTCGCGATGGCACTGGCGTGATCCAGGGCATTGCGCCGAAAAACCAGGTCACGCCTGAAGTATTTGACGCGCTCAAAACTCTTACTGACGAATCGAGCGTCATCGTCACCGGCAAAGTGCGGGCAGACAAGCGCGCGCCCGGCGGCTATGAGATGGACGTGATCGATGTAAAAGTAGTGCAGCGCGTTCCAGAAGACGATCCGTTTCCGATTGCGCGCAAAGAGCATGGCATTGATTTTCTGATGGAGAATCGCCATCTGTGGGTGCGCACGCCGCGGCAGACGGCTATCCTGCGCGTGCGCGCGGAAATTATCCGCGCGGCCAGAAGTTTCTTTGACGACCGCGGCTTCACCCTAACCGATCCGCCCATTCTTACGCCTGCCGCCTGCGAGGGCACTTCCACGCTTTTTGAAGTGGATTACTTTGATGATCAGGCTTTTCTCACGCAATCTGGCCAGCTTTATATTGAAGCCATGGCCATGGCGCTGGGCAAGGTCTATTCGTTTGGACCCACATTCCGCGCGGAGAAATCCAAGACGCGCCGCCACCTCACCGAATTCTGGATGGTGGAGCCGGAAATTGCTTATGCGGAGCTCGACGATCTAATGCAGTTGGCGGAGGAGTTCATCAGCCATGTGGTACAGGCTGCAGTGGCCAATCGCGGTGCCGATCTGGGAATCATTGGCCGCGATGTAACCAAGCTGGCCAACATCAAGCCGCCTTTTCCGCGCATTACCTATGATGAAGCTGTCAAAATGCTGCATGAAGGTCACGCCAAGGGGCTGGTGGAAAACAAATTCGAGTATGGCGGAGATTTTGGTTCGCCCGATGAAACTTACATCTCGTCACAGTTTGATAAACCAGTGATGGTCCATCGCTATCCGGCCAAGGTAAAGGCTTTTTATATGGAGCCAGACCCACAAAACGCTGATCTGGCGCTCTGCGTGGACGTACTGGCGCCGGAAGGTTATGGCGAGATCATTGGCGGATCACAGCGCATTGGCGACTATGACCTGCTGCTGAAGCGGATCAGGGAACACAATCTGCCGGAAGACGCTTTCAAATGGTATCTGGACCTGCGCAAGTTTGGCGGCGTGCCACACTCTGGCTTTGGCATGGGTATTGAACGCGCGGTGGCCTGGGTGTGCGGATTGGAACATGTGCGCGAAACAATTCCCTTTGCCAGAACTCTCACCCGCATCTATCCATAGAGGAAACGCATGACGCCGGAATCGACAACATCGCCAGTCACACCAGGGTCTATCAAGACCGAGCCGGTCAACCGTCCCGTGGTTGCAGACAATATTGTCCCCAAGAAGATACGCATTCTTGGCGTACCGCTGGACCTGGGGCAGTCTCGCCGAGGCGTAGATATGGGCCCTTCGGCTGTGCGCGTTGCTGGACTTGAGGCGCGACTGGAAGAGCTGGGCCATGAGGTTGAAGACGGCGGCAATCTGGCCGTCGCTATTGCCGAGCAGAAAAAGTCTGGCGATCCCCACGCCAAATATCTAAAAGAAATCATGGCCACCTGCACCAAGCATGCAGAGATCGTGATGAAAACTTTAGAGACGGGAAAATTTCCGCTGGTGCTGGGCGGAGACCATTCCGTAGCGGCCGGAACCGTGGCTGGAGTGGCGGAATTTTTCCGGCAGCAACATCGCGTGCAGGAACGCAAGGTTGGGCTGATCTGGATTGACGCCCATGCTGACATCAATACGCCCGATACCTCTCCCAGCGGCAACGTGCATGGCATGCCGCTGGCCGCCATTATGGGGCTGGGGCCGCCGGAGCTGGCGGATATCTATGGCTTCTCGCCCAAAGTACAGCCAGAAAACTGCGTGCTGATTGGCATACGCGATGTGGATGCCCGCGAAAAAGAAAATATAAAACAGACTGGCATTGAGGTTTACACCATGCGCGATATCGACGAGCGCGGCATGCGCACGGTGATTGAAGAAGCGCTACGCATTGCCGGACGCGGTACCGCCGGCTATCACGTGTCGCTGGATATGGATTGGATTGATCCCGAAGATGCGCCCGGAGTTGGCACGCCGGTGCGGGGCGGAGCCAGCTATCGCGAGGCCCATCTGGCCATGGAGATTATTTCTGACCACGGCCGCATGACTAGCTTTGAGATTGTGGAAGTGAATCCGGTGATTGACGAACACAATCGGACGGCTGATCTGGCGGTAGAACTGGCGCTTTCTGTGTTTGGAAAAAAGATTTTGTAGCAATTCAGCGGGATGGCATAATAGGCCCGAAAGCTGAGGCAGGGCTCATGTACTGTACCTATTGCGGCAGGGAAACTTCAGGCTTGATCAACTATTGTAGTTCCTGCGGTTATCGCCTGGACTCCCGGCCAACGCCGCGGTACGCAACATCTCCACGGGTTTACACGGAAGCTCTCCAGCAAGCCCAACCGTTACAAGGAGTTGGCGGCTGGTTGATGTTCTTTTGCATATTGGAGACCGTGGTGGCTCCGGTAGTCCTTCTTATCAATGGGCATCCTGACCGGATGACGTTTGTGCGCACCATGTTTGGATTGGTGACGGGCGCGGTGGTCTGGAGCATGCATTCTTCTGCATTGCACTGGCTCAGGACTTACTTTTTTATCGGATTCGTGACGCGGCTCGCGGCTCTCTACCTTCTCAGCACACAATCCAACGTTGGCGAGGTACGCTGGTTTGAGCAATTTGCAGGCGGGTTGGTTGGGCTGTTCCTGATGATGGCGTGGATTGCATACTTCCATCTTTCCTCACGGGTACAAGCGACCTTAGGATCAAACCTTTGACAAACTCTGCCATCCAAATCCGCAAATCCTGAATTTCATTTTTAAATAACCGAACTCTGAGGTAAAAGGAAATCATGCGTTATCGTTCTGCAATCTGGCCTATCCTGATCCTTTTGTGCATTGCTTCCTTCGCCCAGAATGAACCCAAGCGTGCGCCTTCCACGGCGGAAGAACGCCAGCGTTTTGCTTCCCTCACACACAAGCTGGAGCAGACGCCGCTGGATAAATCTCTTTATAAAGAGAAAATCTGGGCCAAGAAATGGCTGGAGGACGTGCCGGACGTAAATGTAAATATCTGCGCGCCAGTGCTCTTTGGCATGGACTTTATTGCCGAGCAAAACGAATACGCGCCGCAGCTTTCCTACCAGGCCACGTTTGGCAGCGCCACTTATATCATTGAGCATCCTGACAAGAAAACCGACACCGCGGCCCAATACGTGGCCGGCGTGGAGAGCGCGCTCAAGTCCTACAGCGTAATTGTGAAAAACAATCCTGACGCAAAATCCAAAGCCCTGGACGGTCTGCTGGAAAAACAAAAGCAAGGCAAGCTGGCAGATTTTGTCCGCGACGCCAGCAAGGCTTGCGAAGACAAAAAAGAAGGGATGTAAATCCACGGCTGCAAGTGGCCTGATAGCAAACCATGTTTTGCGCGCGATGCGGACAACAAATCCCGGAAGCCTCTGAAATCTGCCAGCTCTGCGGGCAGGAAGCCTCGATCAAGCTTGATCCTGTGCCGCAGCCTGCTCCTTCCAAGCCAAGCGTGCCGTATGCGTTCGTTACCATACCGTCAAACCTTGGACCAAGAGGCATCGGCGGATGGCTTCTGCTTTACTGCCTGTACATAACGGTTCTGGGCCCCTTAATCGTACTGGGATTGATTGCCAGGTGGATGAGCCTGCGAAACTTAGGTACGCCAGACGCGAGTTATTTACTGGAAGCCGTACGTGTGCTCTATGGCGGCGTAGTCGGTGTTTTTCTCTTGATGAGCAAACCCGTCTCTCTTTACCTGCTCAAAATATATTTCGGCATGATTGGAGCCATTCTACTGCTGGCTATCTTGCGGCTTGCTTCTGTAGCGTTACAAACTCATCAGACAATTTTCATGATGCCGCAGTTTACCTCCTCACTCATGTCCGCTGCTTACGCGATTTTATGGTTCGCCTATTTCCGCAAGTCAGAGAGAGTCCGAAACACCTACGGAGCAAACCTGTAAACCATGTTTTGCGCCTGCTGCGGACAGTAGATTCCAGACTTTAGATATCTCTAAGTTTGCAGGAATCCCCGTCACACTTCGGGATTTCAGAGAAAAGCTGAGCGCTGATTGCTGAGTGCCGAGCGCTGCTTTAAAGTAGTTCTTGATGAACAAGCTCAAGGTCGGCATTCTCTTTGGCGGGCGAAGCGGCGAGCATGAAATCTCATTGCTCTCAGCCGCATCGGTTCTTAAAGCCATCAACAAACAAAAATATGATGTGGTGCCGATTGGCATTACCAAGGACGGCCGCTGGCTTACGGACAGCCATGCCGAGCGCCTGCTCGCGGGCAGGAATGCTCCGGAAGAGAGTGGGAGCAATCTGCGGGCAGGCGATCCGCAGGCCACGCCGGGAGCCGTGGTGCTGGCGAAGGGCGAAGCGGTGCTTGTTCCGCCGGTGCCGCAGGCGCGTGGGCTCATGCCGTTTGAGAGCGCTGCGTCTTCCGGGCAAAAAGGAATTGA
>DASZMF010000059.1:0-5205 GCA_035552035.1 Candidatus Angelobacter sp. | reverse complement strand
GAGCGTGTCTGCTTTTGCTTCTGTATTCAGTATCTCTTCCAGAACGCTCATGCTTACCATGTAACAGAGTTCCATGTGACGGAATTCCTTCCTGGCCGGCTTTTTGCTGCCTGCCCCCGAAAGCCCATTGATTGAACTACTAGGAATAGTGCTCTTTGTGCTTCATCCGTTTCAGAGCACCCTCATCTGTTACACATGTTTTTAAAAGCCGCAGATTACGGTTTCATTGGACATAGATTAAAAGAACTAATTTCCAGCCCTGGACAGGGATGGGAGAAGGTGGTCCATGGAGCAAAGAATTATAGAAAATGTGATTTCAGAGCAATCGACACCACAAGAAAATTGAGACTGAGTAGAGCTCGGGCAGAATGATGAATTTATTTTCGCAACGCTCACATTCACTGTTCATTTTCGAACGATGCATGTTCATTTCCGCACACCTGCGCGGGGTGAAGTGTAAGCAACTGTGATGAGTTGTGAAGAAAATGTAAAAACTCAGTATGTCGCGCTCATGCGGGCTAACTCGAATTCTCTCTGAACGTCTAAAGAATCATCAAGAGTGAAATTTCGATGGAACCTTTTTGCGGTTGGCATCGTCTTTGCTAGTAGGAGTACCAGAGATCGCATTGAAAAAGATTAAGCGGTTATAAGAGCAGGACATTTATTGATTCGAAAAAGTTCACGGGGTTCAGGGATTGTTCGCGCCCACGGTTTTGGCGGCCCCAGGCGAGGAACAATCCCCGGAAAACGGTACGCTTGCGCGCGCCATTTTCTTCACCCACGCGAATGCATTGTAGGCTATTGGGCAGCAATCGCAAATACTCCGTAGCTTGAATCAGGCCGCCGCAGCCGGTTCCCGACGCACTTCGGGAAAGAAGGAGCGGTACATGAAGTCCTCGTTATTTTCCAGGATCATACTCGCGACACTCGCATTAACTTTGGCAACAAGCGCCTTTGCGGCCAACGATACGCATAAAAACCACTTTGAGATTTCAGTCCCTGCACAGGTGAACGGCACAGTGATTCCGGCGGGGGACTATGTGGCTAAGTGGGAAGGGGCCGGGCCAACGGTCCAGGTGAGCATTATGGATGGCAAAAAAGTTCTGGCCACGGTGCAGGCGCAAGTGGTGACTCTGAGCCAGCCCGCCTATGCCACGCAGGCTGAACTCACAAAAAATTCCAGCGGAAACAGTGACCTTACGTCGATACAGTTTTCCGGGAAGACAGTCTCTCTGCAAATTGGCGCAGGCGCAGCGAGCGGAACAAAAGCAGAATCCACCAACTAGCGAATATTCCAAATCTGAATGGATTACCCGGGGAGCAGGCAACTGCTCCCCGGCTTTCTTGTTCCAAGTTAAAGAATCATTTACCGGGCAGAATAAAAGTTGCATCCAGGAGCATGCGAATTTTCTCGCCATGCTGTTGTGCTGACAACCGTTTTGCTGACAACCAGGGTACGTGCACTCTTGTTTGAAAAAGCAGTCAGGCAAGCTCATGTATACTTTTTCTATCTGGCCGGAACATTAGAAGGAGCTTGACTATGCAATTTGATTTGCGGCAATGCCTTCGAGCGGCAATTGCTGTTGTGTTGGTTGCACTCTTCATTGTTCCCACGGAGGCGCTTGCACAGAGCCACGTGGTCAGCCCCGCAGACCTGCAGAATGCGGCAGTAGCATCATCGCAGGTGCGGCAGCATAACCTGGACTCTGTCCAACACTTGTTGTCAACGCCGGCGGCCGAGAAGGCCATGAAGTCGGCGAAGATGGACCCCCAACAGGTGCAAACCGCTGTTTCCACACTCAACGATCAGGAACTGGCCCAATTGGCTGCCCGCGCCGACAAAGCGCAGGCTGATTTTGCCGCCGGTAATCTTACCGAGCGCGATTTGATCCTGATTATTCTGGCGATAGCTGTAATCGTGCTGATTATTGTGGCTGTCCGCTAGAAACTGTTTTCAATGGTCCAACTTATGCCGCAGAGACTGCTTTGTATTTTATGTCTCTGCGGCTTTGTCTTTGCGGCAACCGTTTACGCTACAACCCCGGGCGTGTGGCTCGATGTTCCGTTTATCCGGCAGGAAAAAGACGGTTGCGGAGCCGCCAGCATTGCCATGGTGATGCAGTACTGGCTCAAACAGAAAAATAGTCCCATGGAACCAGCGTCTGATGCGGTCGCGATCCAGCGCGACCTCTACTTACGCAAAGACCACGGTATTCGCGCGTCTGATCTTGAAGCTTATTTCCAGCAGCACGGCTTTCAGACATTTATTTTCGTGGGAAAATGGGACGATCTACAGCAGCATATTGCGAAGGGGCGTCCGCTGATTGTTGCCCTGAAGCCTTCTGCCCTGGAGACGCAACTGCATTACGTGGTGGTAGTGGGCGTTGATACTACGGAAAACGTTGTGTATCTAAATGATGCTGCGGAGCGCAAGCTGCTGAAGCAAGATCGCGCCAGCTTTGAAAAACAATGGAAGGCAGTAAAGCAGTGGACGCTGCTGGCGCTGCCCAAGTGAACGCAAAACTCTTTTTCTCTTTGCTACTTCTGTTTATAGCATGCTGCTGCCTGGCTAGTCACGCGCAGACGGATTCCACTCCCACGGCAAAACAACTCTTCAATCAGGAACGCTGGCACGAGCTTGTTCAGCTACTGGAAAAGTCTCCGCGCACTTCTGCTGATCTTAATTATTACTACGGTCTTGCATTGGCGCATGAACAACGCTTGCCTGAGGCGGGAACGGCTCTCGTGGCCGGACAGCGGCTTGCGCCGCGCGATAAGCGATTTCCTGTCGAGTTGGCCGGAGTGGCATTCAAGCAGAAGAAGTTCTTCGAGGCAAAACACGATCTGCATCGAGCCTTGCGGCTTGATCCGAAAGATGAATATGCCAACGAATTTCTGGCGACCATCTATTTTCTTGAAGGCAATTTAGAAGCAGCGTTGAAATATTGGAATCGAGTGGGCAAGCCCAAGGTGATGGAAGTGAGAAGCGAGCCGGCCCTGCGTGTCCACCCGGCGCTGTTGGATCATGCCTTTGCCCTGGCGCCAGCCAGCACTATGACGCTGGATGAGTTGCTCACCAGCCAGGCCCGATTGCATGCGTTGGAAATTTTTCCCACATACAAAATTGAGTTGGCCGCCCGGCCGGACAGCAATTTTGACGCGATCTTCCGCGCGCAGGAGCGAAACGGTTTTGGCAATGGCAAACTGGAAGCGATTTTCCGCACCTTTGGCGGCATCTTCTTTCAGCAGGTCACGCCGGAGTATTACAACCTGCATGGCTCCGGCACAAATGTTCTTTCTCTTCTGCGAGTGGATCCAGATAAACGTCGCGCTTTTGTATCAATCTCAGGGCCGCTCGGTGGAAATCCGAAGTGGCGTTACCGGGTGGGCACAGACCTGAGGAATGAAAACTGGACGGTGCAGACATCATTTGCTGGTCCCAGTACAGTGCTGGGTGCGTTGAATCTGCGACGGGAGAGCGTGAATGCAGAGATCATGCGTCTGGTGGGCGCACGCATGAGTTGGACGGTTGGGCTGGAAGCTTCACATCGTGATTTCCGCAATGTGATTGTGGGCTCCGCTCTGACTCCGGATTTGCTGGCTGAAGGTTATGAGATCAAGCAGAAGGCGCAGCTCACTTATGAGCTTTGGCGATCGCCAGAGCGGCGGCTCACTCTTTCCAGCAGCGCCACTTCGCAAGCCGGACGCATATGGTCCCAGCCAGGACAGTCATTTGAAAAGCTGCAAGGCTCGTTGAGCGCACACTGGCTTCCGCAAGCCAAGGGCGATGATTACGAAATGCAATGGCGCATCCGCAGCGGCAAAACTTTTGGCGAAGTTCCGTTTGACGAACTCTTTATGCTGGGCGTGGAGCGCGACAACGACTTGTGGCTGCGCGCGCACGTGGGCACGCGCCACGGACAGAAGGGAAGCGCACCGCTCGGCGATGACTATTTCCTATCGAATTGGGAGATCGACAAGAACACCTACTCAGGCGGCTACGTTACGGTGAAGCTAGGCCCATTTCTGGATGTCGGCAAGATCACGGACAATTCTTCTGCTCCATCGACGCTTGGCTCGCAGAAGTGGCTGTTTGATACTGGCGCGCAAGCCAAACTGAAAGTGCTGGGCGTGGGCGTGATCTTGATCTACGGAAAAGACTTGCGCACTGGCAACAATGCGTTTTACGCCACTGTTGGCCGATAAGATTCCAAGCTCACCACGGACTGACAGACCAATTTAAAATACAGCATGCGCTCACTCGTTCTAGGCGGTACACGGAATCTTGGTCCTTCGATTGTTCAGGGATTGCTGCAACAGGGGCATGAAGTCGCGGTGTTTAATCGCGGCCAAACGCGCGATGATCTGCCGGAAGAAGTAGAGCGCCTGCGCGGTGACCGGACTGATCCGGCACAACTGAAGAAAGCTTTGGGCGGCAGGGAGTTCGATCTTGTCGTTGACACAACGCTGTACAACAGCGCTGAAGCTGAGGCAGTAGTCGAGCTATTTGCCGGCCGCGTTGGCCGTTACATATTTCTCAGCACCGGACAGGTGTATCTGGTGCGCATGGGTTTGCAGCGTCCGTTTAAGGAAGAAGATTATGATGGGCCGGTGATAGCGGAGCCGCCGAAGTCTGATGAGTCAAACCACAGCAACTGGCTCTATGGTTTCGATAAACGCGAGGCAGAAGATGTTTTCGCACGCGCATGGACACGGCAGCAATTTCCTTACACCAGCCTGCGCCTGCCGATGGTGAACAGCGAGCGCGACCACTTTGACCGGATCTACGGATATTTTCTGCGTCTGAAAGATGGCGGCCCAATACTGATTCCTGAAGGCACAGATTTGCCGGTGCGCCATGTGTATGGAGACGATGTGGTGCAGGCGATTACGCGGCTGACGACAGGCGAGTTAGGCAAAGGACGCGCTTACAACATCGCTCAGGATGACACGCTGACACTGGAGCAGTTTCTGGAACTGCTGGCGGAGACGGTGCATCGCACGTTGAAGATCATTCGGGTGCCGAGAGAAAAGCTAGAGCAGGAAGGGCTGCTGCCAGAATGCTCGCCGTTCAGCGGCCAATGGATGTCGTCGATTGAAAATGCGCGGAGCAAAGCAGAGCTGGGAATGCAGTACACGCCAATGTCGAGCTATGTGAAAAAGCTGGTTAGCTATTACCAGGCAATTCCCACCAAGAAAATTGAA
>DASZMF010000058.1:0-16161 GCA_035552035.1 Candidatus Angelobacter sp. | reverse complement strand
GCTTAGAGCCAGCAAGTTCGCCGCCAAGCGTTTCAATGGCGCGACGGTCTGCTTCGGCAGCAGGGCCGTAATTATTGAAGTCGTGAATGAAGGCCGTGTGAATCACCCCGTCTGCAGCGGCTGCTCCGCTGCGAAGGCTTTCCAAGTCTTCCAGCGATCCGCGATGCACCTGCGCACCAGCTGCGGTGAGAGATTTAGCTCCCGAGTCCGAGCGAGCCAGGCCGAGGACCTGATGACCTGCGTCTATGAGTTCACGGACAATGGCAGAACCTATGAAACCTGTAGCGCCTGTAAGGAAAACACGCATTTCTTACCTCCTATGATTGTGAATAATTATGATTGCGAGTGCTTATGAACAGCTGGATGCCAGCGAATGGCATGGGGAATTAGCCGTGAATAAAGCGCTTACCCGCGAGGCGAGCCGAGCAGAAGCCTTGAGCGTGATGCCGCGCCATTCACGTATTGAAGAGGGCAAAGCTTCAGTGGCCGTTAATTCATTGAGCCAGTCGTCAGCTGATAGCTCCGCCTGTTCTGGCCCAAACAAATTCATCACTGCCTTGAAGTATGCAGTCAGTTCCTGCTCCGCCGTAGTCGTTTCTTCGGCACAGCCGGACGTATGATTTTTTGGTGGCTGATTGCTTGCAAGTTGATTCATATTTCCTCCCACGATTAGGCCCGGGAAAATCAGAGCTGTTGACAGCCAGCCCTGTTCAAGATAAAACGGAGAGTGTCTCCGTATAGATATGATAAGCGGAGACAGTCTCCGGTTGCAAATATTTTTAAATGGCCGTAAAAACTCCAACCCGAAAGCCGCGCACTGACGCCCAGCAGAATCGCGAGCGCATTTTGGAAGTAGCGAAGAAGGAGTTCACCCGGTCCGGTCCAAACGCCAGTCTGGATGACATTGCCCGAGAGGCAGGTGTAGGAGCAGGAACTCTGTATCGCCACTTTCCTACCCGCGATGCACTGATCGAAGCCGTCTATAGGACTGAAGTAGAAAAGCTGGCTGCGGCGGAAAAGAATTTCTCTGCGACCATGCGCCCGATTGAAGCCCTACGGGCGTGGATGCTGTTGTTTGTGGATTACATCGCCGCGAAACAGATCATTGCGCCGGCACTGAATTCGCTGGTGGGCGGTCCCACAAAGCTCTATGAAGGTTCCCGCGGCCAGATCCAGGGAGCCATTGATGCCCTGGTGCATCGCGCGATTAAGAGCGGCGATCTGCGTAAAGATCTCGAACCATTCGATCTGCTGCGGGCGCTGATCGGCGTCTCCTATGTCGCCTCCAGTCCTGACTGGCAGCAAAGCGCCAAAAGACTGGTGGATATTCTCATCACAGGTTCGCGGCCAGCGAAATAGAAAGATCTGGCTCCCGAAAAATTTGTTCGCAAGCGAAAGACACTATTTGTTACGCTGATTTGTCAGGCTTTGCAAAGACAAAAGCAGAATAGGGCCAATCTCTTGTAACTCTGCCCGGGATGCACTCGCTTGCTCTTCCATCATTCGTTTTCCCTTCAGCGTGGGTAACAATGTCACCACACGGCGGTCGAGCCCGGTTCTCTCACGGTTGAGCAAGCCTCCTTTTTCACAGCGGTCTACTAACTCGACCGCACTGTTATGGTTCAATTGCATTCGCTCGGCGATTGTTTTGATAGTTGGCATTTGCCCCTCGGGCAAGCCTTCAATGGCAAGAAGTAGCTGGTACTGCTGCGGGTTATATCCTCCGGCTCTGGCTTTTTCTTCCATGTAACGCAAATACCGGCGTACTTGATAACGAAACTCTGCCAGCGCTTTATATTCTGATCGGGTTAGAGATTGGCTTTTCACTTTCTTGGTAATCTGGCTTCGTTTCTGCATGAATCTTTAAATAACTCCTTGGTTATTCCATCGCTTTCTATTGCCAGCAATGTTTCTTTACAAACGATTTTATCTTGATCGGACGAAAAGAGAGCTGTCGGCGGCAGTGTAATTATTAAATTTTCTAATAAACGTTGACTTCCGACAAGTTGCGCGGTAACGTGATTTCAAATATATCGCTTCACGATATACAACTATCGCAAGACGATATATAGGGCCAAGGATTATAGGTTGTTCAATTTATTAATTTCATTGCAAGACTTATAGGAGCCACAGAAATGAGCCACATCTATCTATCGAAGGACGCCTCCAGGGCGCGCCGGAAAGAAGCTGAAAGTGCGCGCAAAAACCGTGCCGAGATTGTAAAGGCATACTCGCAGGGCAAGGTTTCACGCCGCGATCTTGTTAAATGGGGAATTATCGGCACGGGCGGGCTTCTCGCCCCGATTCAGGGTTTGAATCCCTTTGTACAAAGTGCCTACGCCGATGGCGGAAGCAGTATTCCAACAGGTGCGCCCCGGAGTCCGCTATTTGGTGTCCAGGCCTTCACCCAACCCATGTTGCGTTTTGATGTGTTGCCACGGCTGCCGATTCCAGCCGTTGTCGATGCGACACATCCGCATCCGCTCAGTCCCGTTCCGACCGCAGACTGTAATGAAACTTTGCAGGCAGTCGATCCGGCTTTGGGCGGAGGCTTCGGGCCGATTGAAGGCCGCCCTCCGGGCGCTGTCTGGTCGCACCAGCAATTCAATATCTTGCCGCCAAATGTTGCAGTTGAAGGGTCAGTGGAGGGTGCGAAGGCCAATGGCGGTTACAACCCAGGAATTCCATCGTCTCTCAATTCTGGCGTCAATCCAACAACGTCTGTAAACCCACGCTTCCACCCGAACCTTCCGGACCAAGGGCCCCTGGCGCTCTGGACCTACAACGGAACATTTCCGCCTAAGTTGATGCAGGTGCGCTACGGCGATCCAGTGCTCTTCCGTCTCCACAATAAGCTTCCCGCAAACATCGCACAAAACGGCGGATTCGGGCGGCATACTATTTCCACCCATGAGCACAACGGGCACCACGGCGCTGAAAACGATGGCTTCACTGGCGCCTATTTTTTTCCCAACCAGTTCTACGACTATCACTATCCGATTGTGCTGGCGGGGCGTAACAGCATCAATACGGATGCCACTGATCCAAGAGCTGGCGGCCCCGCGGATAACGGCGGCATCAATAAGGTTCCAGGTGACTGGCATGAAACCATGAGTACGCACTGGTTCCATGACCACATGTTCAGCTTCACGTCACAGAATGTGTACAAGGGCATTGCAGCGATGTTTAACATCTACAGCGCACTTGATCGAGGCAATGAGACGCTCAATGACGGCGTGAATTTACGCCTGCCGTCTGGCAGCACAAACTCGTGGGGCAATCTGGATTATGACGTCAACCTCATGCTTGCGGATAAAGCATGGGATGAAGATGGGCAGCTGTATTTCGACATCTTCGATTTTGACGGATTTTTGGGCGATGCGATGACCGTTAACCTTCTCTACAAACCGTTTTTCGAGGTTGAACGGAGAAAATATCGCTTCCGTATCCTTAACGCCGCCGTTTCGCGCTTCTTCAAGGTGGCATTGAGTGATGGATCGTCGATGATTCAGATTGCGAATGACGGCAACCTCTTTCCAACCCCCGTGGTTCTTTCACAGCTTGATGAGCAAGGTATTGCGGAACGTTATGACATTATCATTGATTTCTCGCGCTACGGCCTGGGAGACAAAGTCTGGATGGTGAACTTGTGCGAGCATCAGGACGGAAAAAAGCCGAGCAAAGATCTTAGTTTGGCCGACGCTCTCTCAGGAAAGTCTGCCGATCCTTGTGTAGGAAAATTCCTGGAGTTTCGCATCGTGCGGAACCCCGCTACCCCGGACCAGAGTCAGGTTCCCGCGACTATGATTCCGAATCCGGACTTGTCTAACATTCCGGTTACACGTGAACGAGTGTTTGAGTTCGGCAGCGGTGGAAACCAGGACACCAATGATCCAGTCAGCACGTTCTTTGGCCCATGGGGCATCAAGACAGACAACCAGGGCCGCACACTCAATGCCGATTTTGGCCGCATTTCCGCGGCGCCAAAATTCGGCACCAGGGAAATCTGGACTTTGCAGAACGGTGGCGGCGGATGGGACCACCCAATCCACATCCATTTTGAAGAAGGCCAGATCTTGGCACGCAACGGCAGTGCCGCGAACGTGCCGGCGTGGGAGAAGGGCAGAAAAGACGTTTATCGGCTACGCCCCGGCGGAAGCGTAACCCTCACCATGCAATTCCGTGATTTTGGCGGCATGTTTATGGAGCACTGCCATAACACGGTTCACGAGGACAACGCCATGCTTTTGCGGTGGGAAATCGACAATGCTGGTGGAGCGTTCCTGGGAGCGCTTCCAACACCAATACCCACTCCGCAAGGTGTAACGTTCGAGAATCCGGACGACGTTCTCCCGACCGCCTTTTAAGTTGGCTGCGCACAGGACGGTCAGGTCGGCAGAGCCAGAGATATGGCTCTGCCGATTTTGCTGAATGTTCGAACGTACGCAGAGAAAGGAGCTATTTTATGCGCCGTAATAGTGCACTCGTCATTACGGTATTTACGTCATTCATCATTAGTGTCTGGAGTCTTTTTCTCGTCCAGGATGCATCAGCCAGCAATCGCTGGGGAGCAAATTATTTTCCCAATGTACCGCTCACCACGCAGGACGGAAAAACAGTTCATCTATATGACGACCTGCTTAAAGGCAAGACGGTGGTAGTCAACCTTATCTATACCCATTGCCAGGACTCGTGTCCTCTTGAGACTGCTCGTTTGGCCCAGGTCCAGCATATGTTGGGCGATCGTGTGGGAAAAGATATTTTCTTTTATTCCATCAGCATTGATCCGGAAAATGACACTCCGGAGGTGCTTAAAAGTTACGCGGAAAAGTTTCATGCAGGACCGGGATGGCTTTTTCTCACTGGAAAAAAAGCCGACATCGATCTGGTTGGGAAAAAACTTGGCCTGTACTCCGATCCCGCGTTGAACCGTGATGGACATACCACTGATCTTATGATCGGAAATGAGCCAAGCGGCCAGTGGACGCGAAACAATGCCACGGACAATCCGCGGTTTCTCTTTGTGACGATCAGCACTCTTCTTGACGGTTTTAACGGCGGGAAGCAGCAGCAAACCGCCAAAAGTTATGCTGAAGCTCCCCGGCTGAATATTGCGGATAAAGGACAGTATCTGTTCGCCACCCGTTGTGCCGCCTGTCATACCATCGGCCATGGCGACTTCATTGGGCCAGACTTGCTCGGCGTAACTAATTCTCTTGATCGCTCATGGCTTATGCGCTTCATTCAAAAACCAGACCAAATGCTCGCAGACCAGGACCCCCTGGCAATGAAACTCTTCAAACAATATAAAGAGATACGAATGCCAAATGTCCGGCTGGGACCTGACGATACAGAATTTCTGGTCAAATATTTGGAAGCTCAGACGGCTGCGGCTTCGAATCAGGTCGGGGTAACGAAATCGCAGGCAAAGAGCGAAGATGGAAGGTGAAACTGCGTCAATTGATGCGGGGAAGAAGATCACTCATAGGACGGCCAGCACGTGAAAACTGCCGATCGGTCAAGGCTTCGCGCCAGCTATTAAGAATGCTGCTGACGGAACCTGAACGAGATCATGTTCCAGGCCCAATGGAGGTAAGAAGTGTAGACAGTCTACCGTCTTCTCCGCATTTCATGCGCACAAGCTAGCTGCTGAACAATATCTGCGGCCACGATCTACGGCACCACAACCATGCTTTGCGGATTCTCGCTGATGGGCTGCGCTGTTTGTGAAACTCGTGTCAAGTTTCCAGTAGCAGGATCTATGCTGAAGGTTGAGAGCTGAAAGTTCTCTGTGATGTAGGCGAACTTTCCTGATCCGTCCACGGTTACTGTAGTTGCATCATCGCTCACCACGGCGCCAGGAATTGCCGTAAAGGTACTGGCTATAGGATCAAAAGTGAATCCCTCAATTTCTTCCGCCCCGGTATCCGGCTGGAAAGCAATATAAATGTGCTTTCCATCTGGAGTAATCGACATACCAGTTCCACCTTGGTCGGTCGCAAAAGGTGAGCCGATCACTGGCGTAAGCGTGCCCGTTGCTCCAATGCCGAAGATGGCAACATTGCCTTGATTCAGAACATATAAAAACTGTCCATCGGGACTCACCGTGAGCTGGCCTTCTATTCCAACTGCTGATCCTCCGGTGATTACCGGGGGCTGAACTAAAGCCAGGTTTCCACTTGCGTCCACGGAGATCGTTTCCACCGTGCTATTGGAGGCGTTGAAAAGAAAGCGGCCATCGGGGCTTATAGTGATGAAATTTCCAATGGAAGGAGCGGCCGTAATGCTGGTGGTTTTTGTGAGCAGGCCAGTTGTCTGATCGATTGCGTAAATATCAAAGGAGCCAGCGTCAGGCTGGTAGAGAAAATGGCCAGTTCCATCAATCGCCAGCATGCCAAGCAGTTCTGTATTGAATACAAGCGGACTGCCAGCCACGCGCGTAAGAGCGCCGGTCTGCTGGTTGATCTGCATTTCTGCAATGCCCGGATCACCCACTGTCATTCCAACGGCAAAGGCCCCTAAATTCAGTGAATATAAAAACCGCCCCTCCGGATCGGTAATAAGCTGAATAACAATGTTCTCTCCCAGTCCTGAATCGTTGAAAGGCGCTCCCACCGAGGTTACAAGGCCGGTTGAACTATTGAGCTGCCCGCCTGCATAGCCGATATCCGACTCAAAAGCCTGAATTCCGTAAATGAAGGCGCTTGGCTTAATTGCCACTGGTGTTGGAGTGGGTGAAGGCGATGCAGAAGGCATTGGGGTGGGGGTTGGACTGGCTGGTTGCGTGGTGCCGGAACTGCTTACGCTGCCACATCCGGAAAAGACGAATAATGTGATTGCGGTGCAGAGAATAGGGAACAACAACTTCGCTCTCATTAGGGCCCCACTGCTTGAATTGCGGTTTGCGCCATCGCCCCGTCGGCGTTGGCAGGATCGTATTTGTTTGAGATGCCCAGAGTTGAAGCAGGGTCGTCTATCTAAGTAAATATGGCTCGAAATGAGCGCGCGATGCTGTGCGGCGCATGTCTTACAGCTCGGAAGTTAAAAGTAAAACTGACAAATTTTGGTAGTCATGACAAAAGGAACAGCACTAACCATGCTTTGTTTCGTCTGCCGCCATCGGCAAGTCAGTCGTGTTTTACGTGCCCGACAGTCCCCACGGCAATCTTGCCTTTGTTCCTCTCTACCATTATTGTTATGCACCTGAGAAATGTACCCCCACAGGAGATTCTTTCTTTGATGTCCAAGTCCACTCGCCTTATTGCCTTTGTTATGTGTGCCGCGTTCACGGTTGCGCAGGCCCAGTCCGCCGCCGATCCTGACATAAATAAGAAGATACGCGCGGAAGAGAATGACCACTCCCAGATCATGCACACCATGCATTTTCTGGCGGACGTCTATGGCCCGCGCCTTACCGGCTCACCCAATCACAAAGCCGCTGCCGATTGGGCCATGAAGCAGATGAAAGACTGGGGATTGGAAAATGCTCACCTGGAGCCATGGGATTTCGGCCATCCGGGCTGGATGAATGAGCGGGCCAGCGGCTACATTGTTGCCCCGATTAAAGACCAGCTTACTTTCAAAGTGCTGGCCTGGACTCCCGGCACCAAAGGCACTGTGACCGCGCCGGTCTTCCAACTGATTGCGCCAGAGAAGCCGAAGCAGGAAGACCTGACAAAGTATCTTGATTCGATCAAGGGCGATGTCAAAGGCAAGATCGTGATGGTGGGCAAAGCGGAATTTGTGCCCGTGGTGATTGACGTGCCTGCGCGCCGCATGGAAGACAAAGCAGCGGCTGAACGCTTTGATCCTAAGAATCCTAACGCCGGGCAATTTGGACCGCGCAACGGTCAGCGTCCGCCGGAAGATCCTCCGGGAACATTGACCGGTTTGCAAATAAACCAGCAGATTGATGAATTTCTGCTGGCTAACGGCGCACAGATGCGGGCCAATGACGCACGCATGGGCAACGGACGCATACGCGCTTTCCAGAACCGCACCTATGACATTGCGAAAGTGGTGCCTACGGTCGTTCTCCGCAATGAAGATTACGGACGCATTGCGCGCATCCTGGCCGACGGCAGCAAAGTTGAGCTGGAGTTCAACATCCAGAACAAGAGTTATCCTGAGGGCAAAACTACTTACAACACAGTGGCAGAAATTCCCGGCACAGATAAGAAAGATGAAGTCGTGATGCTGGGCGGTCACCTTGATTCATGGCACTCCGCCACCGGCGCGACTGACAACGCGATTGGCTGCGCCATTATGATGGAAGCAGCGCGCATTTTGAAAACGCTGGGTGTGAAGCCGCGTCGCACGATTCGCGTAGCACTGTGGAGCGGTGAAGAAGAAGGGCTTCTGGGATCGCAAGCCTACGTGAAAGAGCATTTTGGCAGCTTTGAAGAACCCAAACCGGAATACAGTAAGTTTGATGGCTATTTCAACGTCGATTCAGGCACGGGACGCATTCGCGGCGCCAGCATTTTTGGTCCGCCGCAGGATGCTGACATTCTGCGTGACATCCTTCAGCCCTTTGCCGATCTCGGCGTGGCCGGTGCAATCTCCAACAAAAGCCGTCGCGCCGGAGGCACTGATTCAACTTCATTCTCGCAGGCCGGTCTTCCCGGCATTGGATTAGGCCAGGATCCAATCGAATATTTCACTGACACATGGCACACGAACATCGACACGTATGAACGCATTATTGAAGATGATGTGAAGAAGGATGCAATCATCGTTGCGGCATCTGTTTATCAGTTGGCTATGCGTGACGATATGCTGCCACGCTTTCCAGCCGCTGATATGCCGCCGAAACCAGAGCCTGCAGGAACCACGCCAGCGCCTGCCGCGGCGCCAACGCCTGCACCTGGAGCCAGCGGAGCGCCAACGGCAACTCCAAAAAACTAACTGGAGACACGCACAATTTTGTGCGGAGACATGATTTTTCCGCGCTGTACAAAACTGATTTCTTAACAGCAGTGAAGGAGAACTAAAAGATATTTATGAGGATGAAGATCGCTCTCTTTGCAACCATTGTTTTGGTAACTACTGCGGCCGTCGCGCAAGGCGCTCCGTCAGCCGTGCAGCAAATAGCTCCGCCGCCGAGACCGGAACGTCAAGCATCGCCAGCCTCGCAGATGACGGTGCCTGAGGCGCAAAACCCTCAGCAAGGGCGGGATCGCGCACGCAACAATGAGCAGCAACCACAAGGTGAAGCGAAACGCACGCCTGCTCCGGAAGAAAAAACTTCTGTCACGCACCACAGTGCAAAAATTGGCGGACAGGTAATCAATTACACCGCAACTGCCGCCACATATGTGATCCACGCCGATGACGGCTCTCCCAAGGCGACCATGTTTTACGTGGCCTATACAAAGGATGGTGTTGACGCAACCAAGCGGCCGCTCTCCTTTGTCTATAACGGCGGCCCTGGTTCAGCTTCACTTTTCACTCACATGGGGATGGGCCCCAAACGCGTGACACTCACCGCTGACGGTCACGGTATGGCAGCGCCTTATTCCGTGATGGACAATGAAGATTCTTTTCTCGACGCCACTGACCTGGTCTTTATTGACGCTATTTCTACCGGCTACAGCCGCCCCGCTCCCGGCGAGAACCCAACCCAGTTCCACGGCATCGTGCAGGACGCAAACTGGTTTGCTGACTTCATCTACCAGTACATCAATCGCAACGAGCGCTGGCTGTCACCCAAATTTTTGATCGGCGAAAGTTACGGCACCACGCGCTCAGCTGAGCTGGCCGGTGTTATTCAAGAGCGCCACCAGATTTATCTGAACGGAATCGTTCTGCTCTCCACTGTGGCTTTCTCCAACTGGGGCGGGGATGATCGCATAGAATTTTTCCTGCCTACCTTCACCACCACAGCCTGGTATCACCACATGCTACAGCCTGATCTGCAAAACCTGACTGTTGAGCAGGTGGCGCAGAAAGCCCGCGAATTTGCCCACGGCGAATATGCCGCAGCACTCGAGAAGGGCGATGCCATGTCCCCGGAAGAGCATAAAAAAGTTGTGGAAGACATCGCGCACTTTACGGCGCTCTCGCCGAAGTACGTTGACGAATCGAATCTTCGCGTAAGTCCATTCCGCTGGTTCCGTGAACTGCAACGCGATAAGCGCCTTACCGTTGGCCGCCTGGATTCACGCTTTACCGGTATGGAAGTGGACGCAGCCGGCGAGCGTCCGGATTACGACCCGAGCGAAGCTTCTTATGAAGGCGCTTACGTGGCCACCTTCCATGACTATGTCCGCCGCGAGTTGAAATGGGAAAGCGATATGTTTTATACCGTGAGCGCTAACGTGCGTCCGTGGGACCAGACAGGGAACACAGAAGTTGCGGAAGTGCTGCGCGCGGCCATGACGCAACAGACTTACTTAAAGGTGCTGGTGGTTTGCGGATACTACGATGTAGCCACGCCCTTCAACGGCATTGAGCAGACTGTTTCGCACATGCATCTGGAGCCTTCAGTACGCAAAAACATAAGCTTTGCTTATTACGAAGGCGGCCACATGATGTATATCGACGAAAAAGAACATCACAAGCTCCACAAAGATGTGGATGAATTTATCAGCTCAAGTTACAAGCATTAATTCGCAGCGTTAGCAGAAGCGCCGGATATTATGATCCGGCGCTCTGCTGATTTTGTGGCGATGCCACGGGAAGTCCGAAAGAAAAAACTGAACCATGCCCTAACTGGCTGGTCACTTCAATGCGCCCACCATGCGCTTCAAGGATTGCCTTGACAATGGCCAGCCCCATTCCTGTCCCCTGTACGCGATATCGCTGGCTCTGGCCGCGATAAAATTTGTCAAAGATCATCGATCGCTCCAGATCATCAATGCCTGCGCCTCGGTCAGCGACACTGGTGATCAGGCGTCCATTTTTAATTTCGCCACTGATGAAAATGGGAGACCCTGCGGGAGAATATTTAGCGGCGTTTTCCAGCAGATGCTGCAGCACTTTCTTGATCCAGCCTGTGTCCATCAATACCGGCGGAAGGCTCTCCGGCAGCCGAACTTCAATCGGATGGCTATCCAGGGCATGTTTTGATTCTGCCAGCGCGGCATCAATGGCTTCCTGCATCTGATGCGGACGCAAATCGAGTCCAACTTCTTTTGCGTCTAGTTGCGCCATCTCCACGGCTTCACCAATCAGGCGATTCAGCCGATCGCTCTCTTCCTCGATCACTGCAAGCAGGTCTTCTTCCTGTTCCGCATTCAGTTTTGCTTCAGAGCGCAGCGTTGTGACTGAAGCCTTGATGGAGGTAAGCGGCGTGCGGAATTCATGCGTCACGGAATCAAGCAGAGCGGAGCGTAGCCGCTCGCTCTCCCGGCCGGCTTCTGTATGCGCAAGGCGCTCCACAGCGCTGGCCCGTTCAATGGCTGTGGCGATCAGGCTGCCCACGGCTTCCATGGTCTCCCGTGGCGGCATTTCGCCGGAAACACCGAAGGCCCCAACCGTTCTTATGCCCATGCGCAGCGGTGCTACAGCCAGACTATGTGCTGTATCGAACAATAGTTCACCGCGGGCCGCAGCGTCTCTGAGCTGGTCAACGGAAATTTCCTGCCGGTCAGGGTTGGAGCGATACGCCTGGTCCTTGGCAGAGATATAGACCGCTGATTGCTTCACGCCGAAAGTTTCGTTTACCAGGTACGGAATATTCTTCAAGAGTCCAATAACATTTTCTGCCACCAGCAATTGCTGGCTGAAAGTGTAAAGCCTCTCCATGTCCTGCCGGCGTTGTTGAGCTTCCAGCGTTTGTCTCCGTGCCCGCTCAGACAAGTTGCTGGCAATCACTGACGTCACAAAAAATGCCAGCAGCGCCACCCAGTTCTGCGGCTCGGCAATCGTAAGAGTCCCTAGTGGCGGGAGAAAAAAGAAGTTAAAACAAAACGCGGCAGCGATAGACATAGGGATCGCATAGCGAAGGCCCCACGCCGCGGCAACCATCAGAATAGCCAGCAAAAAGCTTACGGCGACCGTTGTAGGATTGACGTGCAGCAGTTTCACGTATACAAGAACGATCAAGGCCACCAGCGCGGCGCAGGTCACGAATCGTAAAATTGCCAGCCAGGACGGTCTCACGCGCTGATTGTAGCCGATAAAGAAACGTTGCGTATGCAAGGAGCATTGTGCCCAAGACGCCGGAACAATGGCTGGAGCAGGCAGCCCCGGAAAAAACGGCCGGAATCTTCAAGGTCTTTCTTGGCTACGCGCCCGGCGTGGGGAAAACTTACAGCATGCTGAGTGAGGCCATCCGCAGAAGCAAGCGTGGTGAAGATGTGGTGATTGGCGTGGTGGAAACCCACGGCAGAAAAGGCGTGCAGGAACTAGTCGGCCAGCTTCCCGTGGTCCCTCGCCGCCAGCTTGAATACAAAGGCACATTTTTTGATGAGATGGATGTGGACGCCATCCTGGCCCGCAAGCCCCAAGTGGTTTTGCTGGATGAACTGGCGCACACCAATGTCGAAGGCAGCAAGCACAAGAAACGCTACGAAGACGTGCTGGAAATTCTTGAAGCGAAAATTGACGTTCTCTCTACCATCAACATTCAACATCTTGAGAGCGTGACACCTACCGTGCAGAGCATTACCGGCATACAGATCCGTGAGACCGTTCCGGACTGGGTGCTGGAACGCGCGAATGAAGTGGTGCTGGCAGACCTGACGCCGGAAGCTCTGCAAACGCGCATGCGCCGTGGTGATATTTATCCACTGGAGCGAGCAGAAAAAGCGTTGACTAATTTCTTCCGCGCCGGCAATTTGCTGGCATTGCGCGAACTAGCTCTGCGCCACGTAACGCACACAGTGGACCGCAGCCTTGAATCGTATCTCCAGCGCAAGCATATTGATCAGAATTGGGGGGTGAGTGAGCGTGTGGCCGTTTGCATTAGCTCCAATCCTGCATCGCAGCAGTTAATTGCTCGTGGTGCGCGCATGGCCTATGGCCTGGATGCCGCATTCTACGTGGTCCACGTGGAGACGGGCAAAGTGCGATCAGGAGACAGGACTCGTTCGTTGTCAGCGAATATCCGTTTTGCGGAAAACCTTGGTGCTCAATCCATCAAGCTGGAAGGAAAAATCGTTGCCACCACGGTGGCGAATTTTGTGCGTGAACAAAAAATTACCCAGGTAATTTTTGGCCGTTCCGCGGTAGGCGGCTGGCGTAAGTATCTGTATCTAGCTGCCATGAACCGCTTTCTGGCAAATGCTCCCGGTGTGGACGTTCACATTGTTACGCAGGAAGCGAACTGATATGGCGGAAAGAAGCCGGATTCTGGTGGTGGATGATGAGACGCAGATTGCGCGTGTGCTGAAGACCGCGCTGAATTCACAAGGCTATGAAATCAAGACCGCAGCTGACGGCGAGAGTGCCTTGAACCTGGCCGTGGATTGGATTCCTGATCTAATTGTGACTGACCTCTCCATGCCGGGAATGAGCGGTATTGAGTTGTGCCGCGCCGTGCGCGAACGCTCGCAGGTGCCGATCATCGTGCTCTCCGTGCGTGGCGAGGAGAAAACCAAAATTGAAGCGCTGGATGCGGGCGCGGACGATTATGTGACCAAGCCTTTCAGTGTGAATGAACTGCTGGCGCGCGTGCGGTCCAACTTGCGCCGAGTCGCGGTTACCAAGGACGGCCCTGTTGAAGCCGTGGAAGACGGCGATTTTTACATCAATCCAGATTCACGCGTGGTGCGCGTGCGCTCGAAAGAAGTCCATCTCACGCCCAAAGAGTTTGATCTGCTCACTTTTATGGCGCGCCATCCCAATAAGGTTTTGACCCACCGCGTGTTGCTCAATGCCGTGTGGGGCGGAGAGAGTGTGCAGCAGCCTGAGTATCTCCGCGTTTTTATTAACCAGCTGCGCAAGAAGATTGAACCCGGAGAAACGCCGCAGTATATCGTTACCGATCCATGGGTTGGCTATCGTTTCCAGCCTACCGGCGCCCCGCCCTTATAAAACATTTACAAACTCCTTAGCCTCTCCTTACGCCTAATGCCGTTTACTGAACTGTTGGCGGCTGCCGCTGCTGGCAATTCGGCAGATGCGTTTTGAAAATGTGCGAAAGGGTTGGCTTTATGCGGTCAGAAAACAGTGGTTTTCAGATAAAGGCGATATTTGGCGTTACTATGCTGGTTGTTCTGTATTTAGGTTTTGGGATGCAAGGCTTTGCCCAGAGCATTCCAGCGAATCAAAAAACAGTTGCAGATTCCTCTTCCGGCTCAGGTGCGAATACAAGCACCAGCCCCTCAAGTTCGAATGTTGTGAATGCCGACATATTGAAAGAGTTGGAGCAGATGCGTGCTCGGATTGCCGAACTCGAATCGCAGCTCAAAGAACAGCAAAGCGGCAAGTTGGCGTTGGTTAACACGGTAATCCCGAATATACAGACGGCCGCTGCGGCAAGCAGTTCAGTTGCGACTGTAACTCCCGCCGTTCCCATGGCGCAGCCTGACATAGCCCAGTCTGAAAAGCCAGAAGTAAAAAAGCCCACCGCGCCTTTCGCTTTTGCCGACTGGACCTGGCTCAACGGCAACGCGCGCAACAAGGACGCAGTATGGGACTCGAAGTTTTTCACGCCGGAATTTCGCTTCGATGCGAATTACATCAGTAGCTTCAATCACCCCCAGGATGACAGCCTCGGAGGCTCGACGGAGACTTTTCGTTCCAACGAAGTCCAGATCGAGCAAATCAGTTTCGGCGGCGATTTGCACTGGCAGGATGTTCGCGCAAGAATCCTGACGATGGGAGGGCTGTTCGGCGTGACTACGCCACGCAACGACGCCAGCGCCGGGCGCGGGCAGTGGGATCTTCGCGGTGCGTACAAGTATTTTTCCGAAGCCAACGCCGGTTATCACTTCAATGTGAATTATGGGCTCAACTTTGACGCAGGAATTTTCGTTTCCTACATCGGTCTTTTCAGCTACTACAACTTTGACAACTGGGCCTACCAGCCATCGTATGTTTCATCCAACACGCCCTGGTTCTTCAATGGTGTCCGGATCCAATGGTTTCCCACGGAAAAATTGAAGATTGAGCCCTGGATCATCAATGGTTGGCAATCTTATGGCAGGCTGGGCAGCAAGCCAGGCCTGGGAGGACAGGTCTTGTGGCGTCCGACAGGCTGGCTCTCCGTGGTCTCTAACAATTACGGCATGGGTGAAGATACGCTGGGCAACGGCAATGGCCAGTTTGGCCGTTCGCGCATCCACACCGACGATAGCGTTGAAGTCAAATACTACGATCACCCTGAGAAATTCCTCGACAAGATGGCCTTCTCTCTTACCGGAGACCTGGGATGCGAATACGGCGGCAAGGGCACAGCCATCGGCGCTCAGGGACAGACCGTCATCCTGAACACGAATTGTTTTCATGATACCCCCACCAGCCGCAAGCAGACCTTTGCCGGGTGGATGGCGTACAACCGCTTCTGGTTCAAGAAAGACTTGTATGCCGTAACAGTGGGCGGCGGCGCAATGGATAATCCCGGACGCTACCTCGCCTTGTTGCCACCCATCAATGGGGCGGATGCCATCACCGGCTCACCGTATTTCACCCAGAATCCCGGCGATCCATTCAAGGCCTGGGATACCTCGCTTACCTTTGACTGGATGCCGCGGCAGTACATCACGTTCCGCAGTGAGTACGGCTATCGCCATGCGAATGTCCCGTACTTTTCGGGCCGCGGTGGAATAACCCCAGGCGATAACACTCTCCCAAGCGTAGTGCCCAATCCGAATGGCGGCTTAATCGTGCCGGGCACGTTGTTCGTGCCGGGGCCGGCCCTCTCCGCGACGCCGGGCTTTACCTGTGTGGCGGGATCAGGTTTCTGCCCTGACCTGAGAAACAATGAGGCGGCGCTGAGATTTGCCGTGATGGTGAAGTTTTAGGCCCCGAGGAAAGGATACATAGTTGCTGCATCGCGGGATGGGCGTGAGGGAACATGACGCCGACGCCTAACGGCCGCCCTGAATTTGGATTTGTGGAGGACCTAACATGGATATTTTGATGATTCTTTTCACGCTGCTGTTTTTTGCGGTTGCAATTGCGTACACAACCGCGTGCGAGAAGTTGAAGTGAGGCTGGCATGAGTATTGAAAACATTTTGATGATTGGTATCTGCTGCCTGCTCATGGTTTA
>DASZMF010000057.1:0-1562 GCA_035552035.1 Candidatus Angelobacter sp. | reverse complement strand
GAATGAGCGTCACGCTTAGACGCTTTTCATTTAGATATTTATTCTGCGCAAAGGCTGCTGCCTCACGGTGTTCGTGGAAGAAACGCGACTTGCCTTGATCGCTGCGAGCGCCGTCAATCAAATTGGAAACGCCGCCTGGTGCGATGTAACGCTTCCACCAACGCCAAACGTTGCGTTCCGAGTACGCTGTGACACTGGCGATATGTTTTGCAACGGCGCTCAAGCTGGTGAAGTCCTCACCGCTGATTCCTTTAAATAGCGGCTTGTGGCCGTTGGTTTTATTTACGAAGTCGATCATGTACTTGATCGCTTCCAGCCGTTCCCTGGCCTGCATCTGTTCATCCGCACTAAAAGAAGAAAGCGCCCTAGTTACCTGATCGCTGTCAGGAGAAGGCAGCGTGGCCACGGCGGTTATAGAGACAGACTTATTGACTGGTACCAGCGCCTGAGAAGACATCTTGAGCTGCATCAGCTTCAACTGCGCATCGGCGGGAAGAGAGGATGCGTCATATTCAAAGACTGGTTTGCCATTGCCGCTGGCTTTCACTGGACGGCTTTTCAGCTCGCCTTTGGATTGCTTAAGGAAGAAAGTGCTTCGCGCCCAGCCAGTGAGCTGCTGCACTTCAGCGCGGGATATCCAGGTCGAATGCGTCATGCTGCACACCTCTGGATATCCGAGCGCAGAGCAAAAATCGGGAGAGGGAGAGTTCCGGAGGAGGAATCCCTCTCCCAGCTCTGCCTGGCCGCAATGCCGACACAGACAAAGCACGTCTGCACCTTCGACGCAAGGCGCGGACGATACGAATTGTTCAGCAGCATCATGCGTTCACCGCTGGCAATCTGGATTTAAGAAGAGCGATGATCTCGCGCAGCAGCGGCGCTACGTCACCAGCGTCCTTCAGCGGCTGCTCGATACGAAGGTCATGCCAGCGCTGTACACTGCTATGTGACAAACGCACTCCTGCCTTAGCCGAAGCTACCTCTGCGGTTTTGGCCCATGTCATCCCAGCGCAACGAGCAGCAACGATGGTTTCCTTTACATCCGCAGTGAGACTGTCGATGCGAAGTGGTTTGCGATGTTTCCGCTTTTCACCAATGCGCGGATGGCGAGAGTGCGAGTTTTTACGTTGCTCTCGTCTTTTTATAGCGGCTACGCCGCTGTGACGCACATACCATTTTTTCAAGGTCGCAGTCGGAATACAGGGGACGTTCAAACCACTCTGGACACGAGATTCCATTCTTGAAGGCATTGCAGGAAACCCAGCAGCTTCCCACCTCTCATTTGCAGCGTCCCTGATTTCACGCCAACTCTTGCCATCGCGTCGCATTGGAATCACTCTGGCCAGCACCGTAGATGGCAATCTATCCAGCCACCTATTGTTGGTGACTATCGATATCCCTTTCAAAGTGCATTCAGTTGATTTAGCTGCTTTTGTCATTCCAACTTCCCTGGATACAGCATTTTTTTAAAAACGCTGTTCTGATACCTTCAAAACACCCTCATAGAACGCTGTGTGACTCTTCACCATGCCGCTATCTCAAAATTTTGGGCCTACCCCACC
>DASZMF010000056.1:0-2255 GCA_035552035.1 Candidatus Angelobacter sp. | reverse complement strand
TTCGAGCCGGCTAGAAAAGACGGGCATCCGGTTGTGGTCCAGATGAATATCATTGTGAACTTCAATCTGTTTTAGAAAGTCGAAAGCCTGCTGGAACGTTCGCTCCGAGCGCGGCGGGCAGCAAAGAATTCCTTCCTTGTCCGCCGTGCTTGCGAATGGGCCGCAGAGTTTAAGTCTGAGCAGCGCTGAAGCTAGTGAGCCAAACCATTTATTTCAGGCCCAACTTGTTTTCAGCAGCGCTGGCCAGCTTGAACTCTGCGGCTTTATCTTTTCTGCACTGCTAGTTGTGCAACTGCTGAGTTGCTGATTTTTATATTGCTCTTGCTCCGCTGGTTTAGCCGCTCATCGCGTTGACCCTGCCTTATGTGGCATTTAAACTGAAGCTGGCGCCTTGCCGTGCCCAAGAATCGCAGCCGGAGCGGAGTTCACACATGAGTACAACTGCCGACGTGACGACATCACCCAGAATTGAATCCATTGTGGAACTGAAGCGCATGGCCAATCGCCTGCGCATTGAAATTATCAAGATGATTGGCACGGCGGGCAGCGGGCATCCGGGAGGATCGCTCTCTGAAGTGGAGCTGCTGACTGCGCTCTATTTCCGCGTGATGCGCCATAATCCGAAAGATCCGCGCTGGGCGGACCGCGACCGTTTTATTCTTTCCAAGGGGCATGGCTGTCCTACGCTCTATGCCGTGATGGCTGAAGCGGGATACATTGACCACTCTGTGCTGGGCACGCTGCGCAAGATGGGTTCGCCATTGCAAGGGCATCCGGACATGCGTTTTTTCCCCGCGATTGAAGCTAATACGGGCTCGCTGGGACAGGGACTTTCCATTGGCTGCGGCATGGCGCTGGCGGCGAAGATCGACAAAAAAGACTGGCACACCTTTGTGTTGATTGGCGACGGCGAAGTGCAGGAAGGCCAGAACTGGGAAGCCGCCATGTTTGCGCCTTATCACAAGGTGCAGGGGCTGACGCTGATTATTGACTACAACCATATTCAGCTGGATGGTTTCGTGAAAGACATTCTTGACATAGCGCCGCTGGTGGAAAAATTTGAGGCCTTTGGCTGGCGCACGCTGGCGATTGACGGACACGATTTCAACCAGGTGATCCCGGCGCTGGAAACCGCGCGTAATTCAAATGATGGCAAGCCGACCTGCATTGTGGCCACCACAATCAAGGGCAAAGGCGTGTCATTCATGGAGAACACTGCGGCATGGCACGGCGTTGCGCCGAATCCAGAGCAGGTGGCTGCGGCCGTGGCTGAGTTGGAAGCGGCAGGAAAAAAACTTTAGCCGCAGATTTACGCAGATGAGCGCTGATCAGGAATTTTTTGCCGCGAATTAGCGCGAAAGACGCGAATTTTAAGATCAGAAGCTTAAGTGCGAGAGATTTACACCAAGATTTACATCAAGAAGTGTACACATTTGTTTTCGTAATCGGGTTTTCGTAATCGGCTATGTGCCCATCTTTCAGGATCAAATGTAGATGGAATAAGGAGAAACACTTTGAGCTCAACCACAATTCCCAATCCTACGAAATACGCACCTAAGATGGGTGTCGCCACGCGCGAGGCTTACGGGCAGGCCCTGGTTGAGCTGGGCAAGGCCAATCCGAATGTGATTGTGCTGGACGCCGATCTGGCCAAGTCAACTTTCAGCGCCAGCTTCCAAAAGGTATTTCCTGAGCGCTTCTTTACAGTCGGCATTGCTGAGGCCAACATGGTTTCGCTGGCTGCTGGACTGGCGCTGGCGGGCAAGCTGCCGTTTGCTTCGTCGTTCGCGGTGTTTATCTGTGACAAAGGTTTTGACCAGTTGCGCGTGGGCGCGGCGTATCCCAATGCAAATGCCAAGTATGTTGGCTCACACGGCGGCATTTCAATTGGTGAAGATGGCCCCAGCCAGCAGTCAGTAGAAGACTATGCGCTTATGTGCGCGCTGCCGGGTTTTGTGGTGCTCAGTCCGTCTGACGAATTTTGTGCGCGGGCGCTGGTGCATCGCATGGCTGAGCATGTTGGGCCGGCTTACATGCGCACGGGCCGACCCAAGACGGCGATCATCTATGGTCCGGATGACAAGTTTGAAATTGGCAAAGCCAAGCAGCATGGCGACGGAAAAGATGCGGCAATCATTGCCTGCGGCCTGGAAGTGAGCTATTCACTGGATGCGCAGGCGCAGCTGGCAGCGGAAGGCATCAATGTCCGCGTGATTGATATGCACACGATCAAGCCGGTGGACGAAGCTGCCATT
>DASZMF010000055.1:0-1654 GCA_035552035.1 Candidatus Angelobacter sp. | reverse complement strand
GGAACTGCTTGGCAAAAGGGACCATAAGATGCGTGGAGTATTGGCGCGTGGCGGTGAGAGTGACCAGAGCAACGGCGACGCATCCGGAGATCAGGAATTGTAGCACCAGCTTCATGCGTCCGGTGAGGCCGAGGTTGCGTTTTTGCACAACCTTTATATAGTCGTCAGCAAAGCCAATGGCGCCGAATGCCATGGTGGAAAAAACGGCCAGCCAGATATAGGTGTTGGAAAGATCGGCCCAGAGCAGCGTTGGCACAATAATGGCGATGGTAATCAGCACTCCGCCCATGGTGGGCGTGCCGGCTTTTTTCTGGTGTCCCTTGGGACCTTCTTCGCGGATGTATTGGCCAATCTGAAATTCGCGCAGCTGGCGGATGATAGCTGGGCCAATGATCAAGCCCATAAATAAAGCTGTGAGGCTGGCAAAAGCAGTGCGGAACGTAACGTAACGGAAAATACGGAACGGAGGAAAATGAACAAAGAGCCGTTGATAAAGAAGCCAGTAAAGCAAAAATCCTCCGGATAGTATTTAGTAATTAGTAGTTAGAATTTAGCCGTTCGATTCCGATCATTTACGTTGTTCCTGCTGCTTTGGACTTTAGCTCAATTTGCTCTTCAACACTAATTAGGAACGACGTGAGCATTTTTCGCACCTCGGTTAATCCGGCGGAAGTAAGAGCGAAATCGTTGCTGTTCATAAATCCAAGATCTTTTGAGAGCAGGATATGGTAATCCAATTCGCTGGCCGAGCCCATTGCGATCCTCACAAATCTTGCCAACTCGGTGCTGGTGCGGCGTCCACAGCCTTCTGCCAGATTTGCTCCTATGGACACTGCTGCCCGCCGCAACTGGCTGGTGATTCCATAAATTTCTTCGCGGGGGAATGTTTGAGAAAGCCGGTACAAATCCAGCGTAAGTTTGTGAGCTTTGGTCCAGACCTGCAAGTCCCGGTAATTTCGCATATTTCTTTCCGCAAAGTATTTTAAACGGGAACAGCTAAATACTAATAACTAGAAGCCATCTCATAAATACCCTCGTCATGTTTTGGACTTTCAAAAGTCCGCTAAATTCGGGGGGGCGACAAAGAGCGATGTAAGTTTTACCTATTTATGAGATGGCTTCTAAGTACTATTTGCTGCTTTTCTCCACCATCTCCAGGGCGCGCTCCAGCTTTACGCCACGGGAGGCTTTCAGCAACACGGCATCGCCAGGGCGGAGATTACGCAGCAGCCATTCACCTGCCTGCTCCGGGGTTTCCACAAACTGTGCCTGTGTGCCTGCGCCGCAAGCTGCTTCTGCAACGGCCCGGGCTAGACCACGCACGCCAATTACAAAATCGATTTTCTTTTCCGCGGCATGCGGGCCGGACTCACGATGCAACGCTTCTGCCGTCGGGCCAAGCTCCAGCATCTCTCCGGCGACCAGGATGTGACGGTCAGCTTTCATGCTGGCCAGCGTGTCGATCATCGCATCCAGTGCCCGAGGGTTGGAGTTGTAACAGTCATTAATAATGGTAGCGCCATTGATGTGCAGAACCTGGCCGCGTTTTTCCGGAGGCTGAATGCTGGAAAGCGCTTCAGCAGCCAGCGACGGTGGGATACCGCGCTCCATGGCGGCCGCAGCGGCAGCCAGAGCGTTATAAATATTGTGTTCT
>DASZMF010000054.1:0-1880 GCA_035552035.1 Candidatus Angelobacter sp. | reverse complement strand
CGCCCACATTTCTAGCCAGGTTGATTAAGCCGGAAGCGGCATTGTTTTTGTCGCGCGGAACAAAGCGATAGGCGGCGGTGTTGATGGGCACGAAAAGAAACGCCAATCCCGCGGCCTGGAAGCAGCGCGCCAACATGGCGTATTTGAAATCCATATCGTTATTGAAATTGGTCATATGGATTAACGCCGCGGACGTGATCGCCAGGCCAACGCCGATCAGCCAGCGCGCTTCAAATTTCCCGAGTAGCATGCCCACCATGGGCAGCAGCAGCATGACCAGCAGGCCTCCCGGCGAAATCACCAACCCGGCTTGCGTGGCCGAGTAACCCATAATGAGCTGCATATATTGCGGTATCAATACGGTGCTTCCCAGCAGCACGACGCCCACCATGAACATCAACAGCGCGGAAATGCCGAAATTTCGGTCTTTGAGCAGGCTCAGATCCACCACCGGATCCTTTTCTTTTAACTCCCAATAAATCGCCAGCGTCATGCCGACCACGGTCAATACCGTGCAAATGCGGATGAAATCGGAAGCGAACCAATCGTCGCGCTCGCCCTTATCCAGCACAATCTGCATGAATCCAAGTCCAATGGCGATGAAAATGATGCCCCAATAATCCACCCGCAGCTTGGTTTTCAGCTTCAGAGCGCGCGCCTTCACCAGATAGGGCGGATCTTCCAGCATGAAGTTCGACAGGAACAATGACAGGATGCCCACGGGGATGTTGATGAAGAAAATCCAACGCCAACTGAAATGGTCGGTAATCCATCCGCCCAAAGTGGGGCCGATGGCGGGCGCGGTGACTACGGCAATTCCGTAAACGGCAAAAGCCATGCCGCGCTGCGCCGGTGCAAACGTATCGGCTAAAATAGCCTGCTCGCTGGGCTGCAATCCGCCTCCGCCGATGCCTTGCATGACGCGGAAAAGCACCAGCATTCCCAGTGAGGGCGCGATGCCGCACAGAAATGAACTGAGCGTGAAGAGCAGCACGCACAGCATGTAGAACCGTTTCCGGCCCAACAGCATGGACAGCCAGCCGCTCAACGGCAGAATGATGGCGTTCGACACCAGGTAAGACGTCAGAACCCAGGTAGCCTCATCTTCGCTGGCCGACAGGCTGCCCGCCATATGTGGCAGCGCAACATTGGCGATGCTGGTATCCAGCACCTCCATGAAACTCGCCAGGGTGACGGTAATGGCAACCAGCCAAGGATTAAATCTCGGTTTCCAGATCGGTTCGTCGGCTAAATGGGCGGACGGGCCGCCGGCCGGCGCCGGTGGTTTCGGCGGTGCGGTCGTTGTTGCCATGTTGAATGATCAAGTTGACTAGTTGTTCGTGCCGCTATTTAACAGCACAGTTGGACTAACTGACATGCCCGGCAACAGCAGGTGATCCTGATTCTCACCCTGATCGAGAACTACTTTTACCGGAATGCGCTGCACCACTTTGACGTAGTTGCCAGTGGCGTTTTCGGGAGGCAACAAGCTGAACCTTGCTCCCGATGCTGCAGCCAAACTATCAATGTGCCCGCGATACTTGCGGCTGCTGCCGTAAGTATCCACTTCAAATTCCACTTTTTGCCCGACGCGCATTTTCTTGAGCTGCGTCTCTTTGAAATTCGCCGTGATCCAAATATTTTCGAGCGGAACCAGCGCCATCACCTGTTGGCCGGGCGAGACCTGCAATCCAATTTGCGCGGTTCTGCGGCTAACCACGCCGTCCACTGGAGCTTTGATCAAGGTGTAGCCCATGTTCAACTTCGCCTGGTCCAGATCGGCCTGGCTTTGCTTAACCTGCGCTTCCGCCTGCTTATGCCGCGCTTCGCTGACGGCCTGCTGTTTCGGCCGGAGTTCTTCGCTTTGCCGCTGGGTGGCC
>DASZMF010000053.1:0-3260 GCA_035552035.1 Candidatus Angelobacter sp. | reverse complement strand
CCGAGACAAACACCGGCCGGTTAATGCGGAACCAATGGTCGTGGCCAAAATGCGCACGGAAATGCTCGTCTGGAATGCGCCTGTGGTGATGGTCTTCATGCACCACGTAACGCTCATAGTGCCCGCCATGCTCGCGGCGATGGTCGCCGTGGTTCCAGTCTTCATGGTCACGGCCGTGCTGCGCCACAGCCGGCACAGCCGCAAATACAGCAGCTGCCACAAAGGCCGCTAGACCTGCTCGAATCATCTTCATGGTTATTCTCCGTTTAACAGTTTCCGCTGCAAGTGTTTTAACTTGAGGGATATTGCCGCTAACGCGTGCTGGGGCAGGCACACGGCATTGTGATGACTACTGTAAATGGATGGTTTGCCTGCAGCCAACTTTCAACAGCCTTCTTTGCGTCCAAAAGGAGTACGTCTAATGATTTGAGGTTGAATTCGAATGTTCGCAATTTTCTTTATTCTGCTCATCATGTGGGGCCTGGGAATGATCAGCAGTTATACCTTCGGCGGAGCCATTCATCTGCTTCTGGTGTTCGCGCTCATCGTTCTGGTCATCCGTCTGGCGCAAGGTCGCAGCGTGGTTTGATTAGGGTTATCTAATTGCCGTCATCTGATCTGAAGATGCATGGCTGAAGTTTCCGAATAATAAAGTTCAGCGGCCCTCCGCCGCTTCCAGCTTGATCTGGACGGTGTAATTTCCTTTTTCATCCACCATCAATGTCGTGCCGCGATTGCCAATCGTGTACAGAAAATCCAGCGCATTGATCTCCGCGTCCACGTCTTCATTTTCCAGCGCCACCAGCCGATAGCTTCCCGGCACCACGCCCCGGATCGTAAATTTTCCTTTCGAGTCGGCATTCGTTCGGCGAAACAAATCAGGCGGTCCCGGCTGCGGAATATTAGGCACCAGCAGGATTGAGCCGCGAGTTGGCTGGTTTTTCGCATCCAGCAGGACTCCTTCAATATGCCCGCCTGCCGGGCTCACAACCAATTCAATCTCGCCGCGCCGCCCGCTCACCACAACGTTGTCCGATGGCACGTCATGGCCATAGATAGCCACGGATTTCAGGTAGTAATCTTCCGGCAGGTTGCGCAGGTTCGTGTAATAACGCCGGTCAGGCCGCAGCGCTACCTTGAATTTGTATTGTGGAGAAGTGGCGCCAGCGCGCACGGTCGGCGTTGACCCTTCGCCCGCAAATTCGATGGCTACCTGGTTCGGTGCAGTGCGAACCATTCCCGTGATTGTTACAAATCCAGTGGCGGCAAAGTCCGGCACTGCGGAAATCTCAACGTTGTTTGCCCCCTGGTCGCCCACAATCACGGTCTGCTCGCCCGTAAAAGAATCTCCATCCAGGGTAAAGCTGGCGCGCACCGTGTACGTGCCGGGCGCAATACCGCTCACCTCAACGTGCCGTCTGTAGGGGAAACGCGCGCCGGCGTTCCTTTGCCTTCAACATATTCGGTCCAGGCCGCGGAGATCACGGCTGCTCCCGCAGGTCCGCCGGTCAGTCCGTTGGTAACTCTGCCTTGAATGGAAACTACCGGAGCGCTCATGAATATGAAATTGGCTGAGAGCTCATCTCCGGGGCCTAGTTGTAGAGGCTGCGCCTGCTTGAAATCTCCGGTAGAGGGATAAAACAAAGGCGCGTAAGTAAAAGGGCGCTGCGCTTCAGATTCCGGGCTGATGAGCGCGGAATCCGTTCCTTGCCGTGCATTGTTGAACTCGGCTACATCTTCCACGGATTTTGGTTCGGCCATCAGGTAGTAGTTGCCCGGACGCAGGCCAGCCACGCGATACGCGCCGCGATCATCCGTGAACGCCGATCCAGCCGGAAGCAAGCGCAACTCTCCGTGCAGAAACTTGCGTGCAAACAACTGCACCTGCACATTCTGCACCGGATCGTTGTATTCATCCAGCACCTCGCTAGACACCACGGCCGTGGGCATCAGCCGGACCGGCATATTCTTCAGGTGCTGGCCATCAGTGACTTCAAAGGTAGGTTGGTAGCCTTGCTTGCGCTCGTCAGAAAAGTAGCCCTGCCGTTGTGCTGCCAGCTTGTATCTGCCGGCATCCACTTGTTCAAAAATAAAATGTCCGTTGCCGTCAGCCCGCGTTGACTTGCTGCCCGCGCCCTTCAGCCCCATCAGCCTTACGCTGGCGCGTGGAACCGCACGATTATTCTGCGCATCAATCACCGCACCTTCCACCACGCCCGTAGATGGAGTGGGCTCAGGGACTGCGTACTGAGCGCTTGCCGTAAGTGGCATCGCCAGCAACAGCGCAGAAAAAATACTCGCGAAGAAAACAGTTCCGGGGGCGACGGCCATTCTTGCTTGCTCTTTCCAGTTCTGATATTTCACAGCATGGCCCGGCCCAGAACGCCGCGTAATAAAATTCTTGTTAATTCTTGCTGTAGCGGTTCTTCTTTTTCTCTGCCGCGCGCTCCATGGCCAACTGAATCAGCCGGTCAATCAGGTCTGGATACTCCAGCCCCGAGGCCGCCCACAACTTGGGATACATGCTGATTGAGGTAAAGCCGGGCATGGTATTAATCTCGTTCAAGTAGAGCTTGCCGTTCTTTGGGTCCATCAGAAAGTCCACTCGTGCCAGCCCGGAACAATCCACTGATTGGAACGCACGCACCGCCATTCCTTGCACTTCTTTCAATTGTTTTTTGCTGATCCTGGCGGGAATCACCGGCACCGAGCCTTCGTCGATATATTTGGCGTTGTAATCGTAGAACTCCGCAGCCGGAATAATTTCTCCCACCGTAGAAGCTTTGGGCTCGTCATTGCCCAGGATCGCCACTTCCAGTTCGCGCGCTTTTTGCTTCTTGCCGCCCACGCCCTGTTCGATCACGATTTTGCGATCGTATCCTGCAGCCATTTCAATGGCCGGGCCAAGTTCCTGGCGATCATGTGCCTTGGAGATTCCCACGGACGATCCCAGATTCGCCGGCTTCACAAACACCGGATATTTCAGTTTGCTTTCCACCAGCTTGATGGCCTTCTTTTTGTCTTTCTCCCACTGGCTGCGCAGCACCGTTACGTGTTTCACAATCGTCAATCCCGCGCTGGCAAAAAGCTGCTTCATCACGTCTTTGTCCATGCCCGCCGCGGAGCCAAGCACGCCCGCGCCGACGTAAGGAATGTCCGCCAGCTCAAAGAGACCCTGAATGGTGCCATCTTCACCAAACGTGCCATGCAGCACAGGGAAGATCACATCCACGTCAATTCCTTTTTGCCCGGAAGACGCA
>DASZMF010000052.1:0-3771 GCA_035552035.1 Candidatus Angelobacter sp. | reverse complement strand
ATGGGCTCACCTATCTATATATTTCGCACGACCTCAATTTCATCTCGCTGTTTGCGCAGGAAGTTTTGGTAATGGAAGCCGGGCACATTGTGGACCACATTGTCCCTGGCAAATTAGGGCAGAGTGTTCAGTCGGCCACGCGGGAATTAGTAGAAGCCAGTGAGCGGCTGCATGCTCCCGGCATGGAGGTGGCCGTATGATCGGCTACGTTGCGCGCCGCGTTGGCCATGCGTTTTTGCTTTTGTTTGGCGTTTCTATTTTGTTGTTTCTGCTGCTGCAGGCTGCGCCGGGAGACTTCCTGAGTGAGATCAGGTTAAACTCGCAAATCTCGCCGGAAACCGTGGCCCAGTTGCGCACGCAATATGGGCTGGACCAGCCACTGCCTGTCCGCTATTGGAAGTGGGTGAAGTCCTCCGCCAAAGGCGAATTCGGATATTCCTTTGCCTATAACACGCCAGCTGCGGAACTGTTGTGGCCGCGCGCGCGTAATACCTTATTGCTGAGCATACCTGCTGTCGTGATTTCATGGCTCATCGCCGTCCCGCTGGGCGTGTTTGCCGCGGGATGGAAAGGCGGCTGGGCCGACCGTTTGTTTTCCGGCGGGACGTCAGTCTTGCTGGCGCTGCCCGATGTCTTGATTGCCTTGCTGGCGCTGCTGATTGCGCTCAAGACAGGAATGTTTCCCGTGGGAGGAATGACTTCCATCAACGCGCAAGACCAGGGCACATGGGCATGGCTGCGCGACCTGGCCTGGCACATGGTGCTGCCGGTGGCGGCGCTCGTAATTGGATCGGTGACGATTATTTTGCGCCACGTGCGCGCCAGCGTGAGTGAGGTGCTGGAATCCACTTACATGCGCGCTGCAGAAGGCCACGGATTGTCGCGACTTAAATTGCTCTTTGGACACGCGTTGCCCGCGGCGGCCAATCCGCTGATATCGCTGTTTGGATTATCAGTTGCGTTGCTGCTCAGCGTTTCACTCCTGATTGAAGTGGTCATGAGCTGGCCGGGCATCGGGCCGCTGCTGCTGGAGGCGATTCTCTCGCGTGATCTGTTTGTGGTGATTGGCGCAATCATGCTCTCCACGGCTTTTCTGGTTGCCGGCAATCTACTGGGAGACGTGCTGCTCTATTCCTTTGACCCAAGGATTAGAAGACAGGGAATCCGGAGGCAGGCATGAAGCGGCCATTCAAATTCACCTGGGCCATCTGGTTCCTGCTGGCGATTCACGCCGTGGTAGTGCTGGCCGGATTTAGCGCGCCTTATAACTATGAGACACAGGACCGTGAGCATGCCTATGCGCCGCCGACCAAAGTGCATTTCATTGACTGCACCGGCAAATTTCATCTGCGGCCGTTTGTTTATGCCACCAAAAGCGATGAGCGCAATCTAATGGAATATACGCCGGACTGTGCGCAGCCGGCGCGGATCCAATTCTTTACGCAGGGAGATGAATACAGCATTTTGGGCATGTTTCATTCCACGCGGCATTTGATCGGCGTATCGGAGCCTGCCAGCCTGTTTCTGATGGGGACAGACGGTTTTGGCCGCGACCAGTTTTCCCGGCTGCTGTATGGCGGACAGGTTTCACTCTTTGCCGGATTTGTGGCGGCTTCATTTTCAGTGATTGTCGGCTTGCTGCTGGGCAGCATTGCGGGAATGTATGGCGGCCGCGTGGACGATGTCGCCATGCGCGTGGCAGAAATTTTTATTACCGTGCCGTGGTTTTATCTGTTGATTGCCGTGCGTGCTTTTCTGCCGCTGCAGATCAGCCCGGTGGTTGCGTTTCTGCTGGTGGTTTCCGTGATTGGCGTGGTGGGGTGGGGACGGCCGGCGCGTTTGGTGCGGGGCGTGGTGTTGAGCGCGCGCGAACGTAATTTTGTGCTGGCCGCGCGCGGCTTTGGTGCATCCAATGCCTACCTGCTGCGCCGCCATCTCATGCCGCTTACGTTCCGTGTGCTGCTCACGCAGATGGCTGTCTTGATTCCGCAGTTCATTCTGGCGGAAGTGATTTTGTCTTTTCTCGGTTTGGGAATCGGCGAGCCATTCCCCAGCTGGGGCAACATGCTGGCGCATGCGCAGCAATACAACGTTTTGGTTTCTTACTGGTGGATGCTATTGCCCGGACTGGCCCCGATTCCGGTATTTCTGGCGTATCACTCATTGGCGGAGACGCTACAGGAGCGGATAAAATCAACTATCTAACCCCAACCAGAAAGAGGGCCCTTGTGCGTACAGTGCGCTCCATGCTGTGGTGTGTCTCGGCGTTGCTGCCTGTGCTGGCGGCCGGGCAGGCCATTGCGCAGGAAGACCTTTTACGCACGACCTCTGAGCCCGGAACTCGCGGCGGAAAGCTGGTGATTGCGCAGCGCTCAGAGCCACGGACTTTCAATCCGGCGGTCGCCATTGATCAGAATTCTTTTGGCGTGAATGCGCGCCTGCAGGCGGACCTGATCCATATCAATCGCGCAACGCAGAAGACTGAGCCGGCGCTGGCGAAATCATGGACTATCTCAAAAGACGGTACGCAGTTTACGGTCAAGCTGCGGCAAGGGCTCAAATTTTCTGACGGCGCGCCTTTTGACGCCGATGACGTGATCTTCTCTTTCAAGGTTTATCTGGATGAAGCCGTACATTCTTCGCAGCGCGATCTGCTGATCGTCTCCGGCAAGCCGGTTACGGTGCAGAAAGTCGATGGCTTTACCGTCCGCTTTACATTTCCCGCGCCCTACTCGCCAGCGGAGCGCGTGTTTGACGGCCTGGCCATTATGCCGCGGCACCTGCTGGAAAAAGATTATCAGGAGGGAAAGATCAACCAGGTCTGGGGGCTGAATACGCCGCCGGACAAGATCGCCGGGCTGGGTGCATTTCGCTTGAAACAGGTCATTCCCGGCGACCGTGTGGTACTGGAGCGCAATCCCAACTATTGGAAGATCGATGCCAAAGGGCAGCGGCTGCCGTATCTTGATGAGCTCACGTTTGTCGCCGTGCCCACGCAGGATGCGCAGGTGATTCGTTTCCAGGCCGGAGATTCACAGATCATCAGCAGCCTGAGCGCGGAGAATTTTTCCGTACTGGAGCCGCAGCAGACGGCCCGGCATTTCAAACTGTATGACGTTGGTCCGGGACTTGAGTACAACCTGCTGATGTTCAATTTGAACGACGATACGGAAGGCCGTCTGCCGGAAGTGGCGCGCAAGCAGAAATGGTTTCGTGATGTGCGCTTCAGGCAGGCCGTTTCCGCGGCGATTGACCGCGCCGGCATTGTGCGCCTGGTGTATCGCAACCGTGGCGTGGCGTTGGCCGCGCATGTGAGCCCCGGAAACAAGGCGTGGTTCAATGCGTCCATTCCTGCTCCGGTGCGTTCTGTGCCAAAGGCGCGCGAGCTGCTCAAAGCAGCAGGATTCTCCTGGAAGCCAGACAATACTTTGGTTGATTCCAGCGGCCAGCCGGTGGAGTTCACCATTCTGGTAAGTTCCAGCAACACGCAGCGCGGACAGATGGCAACACTCATCCAGGAAGACTTGAAGGCAGTTGGAATCACGGCGCACGTGGTGCCGATGGAGGCCCGATCGGCGAATGACCGCGTGTTGAATTCGCATGACTATGAGGCGATTGTGATGGGGCTGGTGAGTGGCGACGCTGATCCCACGCCCGACATGAATGTGCTGATGTCGAACGGGCAGACACATTTATGGCATCTCAATGAGAAGTCTCCCGCGACGCCGTGGGAAGCAGAAATCGATCAGCTGATGCAAAAACAGCTGGTCA
>DASZMF010000051.1:0-1898 GCA_035552035.1 Candidatus Angelobacter sp. | reverse complement strand
TGACCAGACGCTGCTGCCCACAGAAGAAGTTTACGTAACCTGCGCCACGTATCAGGAAGTGGCCACGGCCATCCGGGACATGATTGTGCGTGGCGCTCCCGCCATTGGCGTGGCAGCAGCCATGGGCATTGCACTGGGCGTAAAACAATCCACCGCGCCAGACGTGGCAACGCTGCGCAATGAATTCGGCCAGATCTGCCGGACCATGGGAGAAACGCGCCCCACGGCCGTGAATCTTTTCTGGGCCATTCGCCGCATGCAGCAGAAGTTTGAGTTCGTCGCGCCGCAAGGCCTGCACCAGATCAAAATCACTCTTGTTGAAGAAGCGCAGCAAATGCTGGTGGAAGATATCGCCGCCAACGAACTCATGGGACAACACGGCGCTGTGCTCATGCCCAGTTCAGGCGGCGTGCTTACGCACTGCAACGCCGGCGCGCTCGCGACTTGCGGCTATGGCACCGCTCTCGGAGTGATTCGTTCCGCCATCCAGATGGGCAAGCATATCCACGTTTTCGCCGACGAGACACGCCCTTTCCTGCAAGGCTCGCGCCTCACCGCCTGGGAGTTGATGAAAGATGGCATCAAGACCACGCTCATCGCCGACAACATGGCCGGCTCCATGATGCGCCAGGGAAAAATACAAGCCGTGATCGTAGGCGCAGACCGCATCGCAGCCAACGGTGATGTCGCCAATAAAATCGGCACATACAGTGTGGCTGTTCTGGCCAAAGAGCACGCGATTCCCTTTTACGTCGCCGCACCCTGGTCAACCGTGGACATGAATATGGAGAGCGGCGAAGGCATCCCCATTGAGCAGCGCTCACCGCGCGAAGTCACGCACCATGCCGGTAAGCAAGTCGCGCCGGATGGAGTGCTCGTCGAGAATCCAGCCTTTGACGTGACGCCGCACAAATACGTCACAGCCATCATCACAGAGCGCGGCATCGCCAAGCCAACGTACGCAGACACGCTAAAAGAACTTTCGCAAACCGTCCCCGTACTGGTTGGAGCAAAACGCTAATGGCGTATGCAGACTGAAACAGCACGCATTGAAGCATTTTCTGACGGCGTGTTTGCCATCGCCATTACGCTGCTGATTCTTGAGATCAAGGTGCCGCACTCCGCGCAGGAGTCTCTCGCCGCGGGCCTGCTCCACCAATGGCCTTCGTACATGGCATTCCTTCCGAGCTTCGCTTATGTCGGCATCATGTGGATGAACCATCACCGCATGTTCACGCACATCAAAAAATCAAATGACGTTCTGCTGGTGCTGAACCTGCTCTTGTTGCTGGGCGTGAGCGTGGTTCCATTTCCCACCGAAGTGCTTGCTGACAATTTTGGCGGTCCCGGACAGAGAACCGCGGCCATTCTTTACAACTGCGTTTACATTGTGATCGGGATCTTCTTCAACCTGCTCTGGCGTTATGCTGTGTCGCACCATTTGCTCGATCGCAGCCTGAGCGCAGCCGCAGCGGCCAGCATCAGCCGCCAATACGCGGCAGGCCCGCTCATGTATGCAGTCTGTCTCGGTCTGGTCTGGGTGGACGTTCGCATCAGCCTGGGCCTGAGCTGCGCCATGGCTGTCTTCTTTGTCCTGCCGCCCAGCCTGCTGCAAAAGCGCGACTCACCAGGTCTTCCCATCTCATAACCCGCTCTGATTTACAGATCATCTAGGGCGGCTTAATCCTGCCATCGCTTGTAATGATCAACCTGGAATGAATACCCACAAAATTAAATCTACTCTTGCACTAGATCATCTTCTGGAGTACATTTTAGAAATCTTATGCCGAAACGTGGCGCACAACCGTTGCAAGGTGAAGTTCTTCAAGGGACGCTTGATCTCCTCGTCCTGCAAACATTATTGCTTGGCCCGGCGCATGGCCACACCATTGCCCACG
>DASZMF010000050.1:0-3466 GCA_035552035.1 Candidatus Angelobacter sp. | reverse complement strand
AATTTGCGCCCGCCGGAAGGCATCGGCTGCTGGTGGCGGAAGAAGATGGTATTGTCATCGGCTACGGAGGCACCACGCGCTTCCGCGCGAAAGCGGCCTATGACACCACGGTGGAGACGACCATCTACACTGCGCCGGAAGTAGTGGGCAAAGGCATTGGCAAAAAGTTATACGCCGCGCTGTTTGAAGTGCTTGCAAGTGAGAATGTTCACCGCTTTGTGGGCGGATTCACGCTGCCCAATGCCGGATCGCAAAAGCTGCATGAATATTTTGGCTTTAAAAATGTTGGCGTGTTCAGCGAGGTGGGCTACAAGTTTGGAAAATACTGGGACGTGCAGTGGACCGAGCGCGCGCTTCGGCTGCCATAAAACGATACCTCAGCGGCTGAAGCCTAATCATCTTCGGCCTAAATCGCAGGCATAAATGCCCGTTCGACTTCTTCGTGCTGCTCAGTCGCTCAGGGAGGCTCTGCTCCACCCTGTTACAGTGCAGCGCGATCAGGCGCTCAACAATTGTTTTGCGACCGAACAATAAAGGTCCACGGCGTGGCGAAGTTCTTTTTTAGAAATGTATTCGCGGTCAGTGTGCGCCACGTGAATTGATCCTGGGCCCAGCAGCACGGGAGTTCCCCAGTTGCTGAGTGCAGGAATATCCGTGGTGAATTTGGCCACCATGCTTTCCACACCGTCAACAGTACGCAGTTTCATGAATGGAATATCCAGCACAAACTCTGCTTCCGCCAGCCCAGCAACGGCCTTGGTAATTTGCTCACGCAGAATGTCTGACGGCCCTACCAGCCGGTAAAGCAGCTGCGCGCGCGCGTGATCGGAGATCACGTTTGGAGCGCGGCCGCCTTCGATCAGACCGATATTCACTGTGCACGGGCCAACCTCAGGATTGACCGGCAGTTCCATGGTCCGCAGAAGGTGCAGGGCAGTGATGAGTTTTTCAATCGCCGATTCGCCCAGCTCTGGATACGCCGAATGGGCCATCCTGCCCTTGGCCGTGACCTGAACACGAAACGCACCTTTGGAGGCGACAGCGATTTTGTTTTCCGTGGGCTCGCCATTGATCAGAAAGCGGCAACCCACGGGGCTTTCATTCGCGATCTTGGCGCCCAGGCTGTCTCGCTCTTCACCCACCACAAACAGCATGCCCACCGCCATGCCTTCTTTTTTCAAGCGCTGGCAGGCGGCAATTTGCGCGGCGATGATGCCCTTGGCATCGCACGAGCCGCGGCCATAAATATTGTCATCGTCTTCAGCGGACGGAATAAACGGCGGCACCGTGTCCATGTGCGTAGAAAAAACTACGTCCGGCTTGCCTTCCTCAGGCATGGCCACCACATTGAATCTTTCATGGGCCACGGGCATTTTGTGCGCGTTGTAGCCCAGGCGGCAGAGTTCGTCATAAATCTCGGCGCCCACGGCGCCTTCATTGCCAGAGATGGATTCAATGTCGATGAGCTTGCGGGTTAGTTTGATTGGGTCCATGGTCGCCTGAATAAGGATAAATGGTTGATGGTTCAGCTTACAGATTAAAGAATGCTTTTTCCGAAGTCCCGACTCTGAGCCTGCCAAAGGGGAGGGAACCCTATATCGCAACCAGAGCTTATAAGGGCCGCAGCTTTTGCCCACTGTAGGCAGTTCATGCCCGCAAAGTTCATTCATGCCAAAGGGTTCCCTCGCTACGCTTCGGGATTTCAGAAAAAGCAGCTGTCAAGACATCAGAACGAATTCTCTGATAAAAAAGTAGAGTGCCTAACGGAATCAAATCTTTCTTCCTGGATGGTCCAGCCGGCCGGCTGGAGGCTTTGCTGAACGAAGGCGAGGCGCAGGCGACGCACGCCGCGCTGGTCTGCCATCCGCATCCTTTATTTGGCGGGACCATGCACAACAAAGTTGTGTACCACGCCATGAAAACGCTAAGTGGCTTTGGCTTTCCTGTGTTGCGCTTTAATTTTCGCGGCGCTGGCACGAGCGAAGGCGAGCACGATAAAGGGCGCGGCGAGCAAGACGACGTGCGCAGGGCGCTCGACTGGCTGGACACTGAACTTCAGCTGCCGATTATTTTCTGCGGATTTTCCTTTGGCGCAGCTACTGGCTTGCGGGCCGCATGCACTGACGCGCAGGTGAAAGGGCTGATTGGCCTGGGCACTCCGGTGGGCGCGGAAGGCCGCGCTTATACGTATGAGTTCCTCAAGAATTGCACTATGCCGAAACTTTTTGTGAGCGGATCGCGCGATCAATATGGTCCGCCGGAAAGCCTGCGCAAAGTAGTGGAGCTGGCTCCGGAGCCGAAGGAAATGGTGATTGTGGAAGGCGCTGACCATTTCTTTGAAGGGCATTTGCCGGAGATGCAGACGGCCATCCACGCATGGGTTGGCAAACTGTTCAAACCGGGCAGACAGGCGGAATCGAGTTAATGTCACTGGCCCACAGCATGCGCTCCGCAGCGCAGGATATTTTTCTACAGGCCCTCTCTGAGGCCAGCATTGGCAAAGCTTTTGAGCGCCACGTGCAATACCAGAAGGGCGTGCTGCGCGTCTGCGATGACCTGTTCAATTTGAGTACATACAGCAGGGCGGTGTGTATTTCCTTTGGCAAGGCCGCGCACCGGATGGCGGAAATTCTCTCGCGCCAGGTGGGGCCAACGCTGGAAGGAATTATTGTTGACCCCAACCAGCATCCTTACCAAATTCCGGGCTATCGCTATTTTCAAGGCGGACATCCGCAGCCGAATGAAGAATCCGTGCGCGGAGCGGAAGCGATTCTGAAAACGCTGGGCACGTTGAATGAGCAGGCGCTGGTGATTTTTCTAGTCAGCGGCGGCGGGTCAGCGGCCATGGAAAAGCCCGTGGATCCTGAGATTTCTTTACCTAACCTGATTGCCACCTATAAAGCGCTGGTGAATTCCGGCGCGCCGATTGCGCAGATCAATACAATCCGCAAACATCTTTCTGCCGTAAAGGGCGGACGCCTGGCCGAAGCCGCAGGAGCGGCGCAACAGGTTTCCATTATGGTTTCTGACGTGCCAGAGAATGCGCTGGACTCTCTTTCATCCGGGCCCACCATGCCGGACTCAAGCACAGTGGAAGATTGCTATCGCATTGTTGACGAGCACAAAATGCTGCCGGACTTTCCCGCCTCAGTGCGTGAGCTGTTTGAGCAGCGCGCCCTGGAAGAGACGCCTAAACAGGATGATGCCGCGTTTGTGCGCTCGCGGTGGTGGAAAGTTTTATCGAATGAGACAGCGGAAAAGGCGGCAGCAGCAGAGGCCGCGAAACATGGCTTTGCGGTGGAGATAGATCACAGCTGTGATGACTGGGATTACGCCCGCGCAGCCGATTATCTTCTGGAGCGGCTGCGCACCTTGAAGAGCAGCGTAACCAAACCATGCATTATTTCCGGCGGCGAGGTCACAGTGAAAGTCCCAGCGAATGCCGGCGCGGGCGGACGCAACCAGC
>DASZMF010000049.1:0-16770 GCA_035552035.1 Candidatus Angelobacter sp. | reverse complement strand
CGTAGCGCCGACGAATGGGTTTGCGACGTGAGTTTGAGCAAAGCTGCTCGCTACGAATGAAAATACCAGGATGGTTTGAAGAAAGAGTTTTGCGAATTGTCGAACTTGCATGGCTATCTCCAATCTTTCGAATCCGGAATGGTTCACGACTTCATCGGTTAATTACCTGCGCATCCGCCTGTTGATTGTTGATTTTTTACGCGTGGAGGGAGTGAATCCGGTTGCCGCCTTTCAAAATCAGAAGCGGCAACCGGAAGTGTTTAAAAGTGGCCGGTTTGGGTAAAGGTTTGGCCGCCGGTTGTGTAGGTCACGGTGAATGTGTCGCCGGTGGTGGGGTGTAGTGTTCCGCTGCCGCTCATCTGCGCGTCGAACACCCAGTTCGTTCCCGTAGATAATATCTGGCCTGCGGCCAGGGCATATTGATAAGTGATTGCCGTAGTGGTACTGCTGTGGCTCTGCGTGATCTGTGTTCCTACTGTATTGAACTGGCCGTTGAAGGTAATTCCACCGGTGTTCTGCACAGTAATGGTGATTGATAAAGCAGTGATCGGCGCTGTGTTGCCCAACTTGACTTCCTGGTCATCAAAGAAAGCGCTGTTTGAGTTGATGACTGCTGTTGCCGTCACGCCGCCGGTCCCAGCCACCGCCGCATTCACCGTGAGAGAAATAGACGCAGTGTGCGAGAGAGTTCCGCTGGTTCCAGTTACTGTCACTGTGGCAGCGCCAAGAGTTGCGGTGCTAGACGCAGTAAAAGTAAGAGTGCTGGTTCCAGTAGTTGAAGCTGGACTGAATACGGCTGTTACACCCGCAGGCAATCCAGAGGCAGTCAAAGCAACGCTGCCGGTGAAGCCGCCGCTTGACGCGACCGTAATGGTGCTGCTGGTAGTTGATCCCCGAGTAATTGAAGCAGCAGCCGGGCTGGCGGAGATGGTGAAGTTTGGTGTTGCCGGAGCAGTTACCATCAGTGCGACTGAAGCTGTGTGAGAGAGCGTTCCGCTGGTTCCGGTTATTGTCACCGTGGCAGCGCCAACTGTTGCTGTGCTGGAAGCAGTGAAAGTGAGCGTGCTGGTTCCAGTGGTTGAAGCAGGACTAAACGCCGCTGTTACGCCTGCGGGCAGTCCACTTGCGGTTAAAACTACGCTGCTGGTGAAGCCACCGCTTGGCGCAACCGTGATTGTGCTGCTGGTAGTTGATCCCTGGGTGACTGACGCAGTAGCCGGGCTGGCGGAGATGGTGAAGTTTGGCGTTGCCGGAGCAGCCACAGTGAGTGCGATTGAAGCTGTGTGCGAGAGAGTTCCGCTGGTTCCAGTTACTGTCACCGTGGCAGCACCCACTGTCGCTGTGCTGGACGCAGTGAAAGTAAGCGTGCTGGTTCCAGTGGTTGAAGCAGGACTGAATACGGCTGTTACGCCCGCAGGCAATCCAGATGCGGTTAAAGCTACGCTGCCGGTGAAACCTCCTGATGGCGCAACTGTGATGGCACTTGTTGCGGTTGATCCGCGATTGACGGAAACGCTTGCGGGACTTGCAGCCAATGTGAAATTTGGCGTTGCCGGCGCGCTTACCGTCAGACTGATAGTGGCGGAGTGCGTGGTCGTTCCGCTGGTGCCTATGACAGTCACTGTAGCTGCACCAGCTGCCGCTGTGCTCGCTGCTGTAAGAGTAAGAACAGAGCTTGTGCCTGTGGTTGTTGTTGTGGCGGGACTGAAGCTTGCCGTCACTCCAGCAGGCAATCCAGTGGCGCTAAATGCTACAGCACTGGCAAATCCGCCTGTGCGTGTAACCGTGATCGTGCTTGTGCCGCTTGCTCCCGTGTTAATCGCCAAAGATGAAGGTGCAGCCGATATTGAATAACTTGGAGCCGGCGGAGCAGCGTTCAGGTCGCCATAAATAATTCCACGGCCATTGGTGCTGATGTAGACGCGTCCATAAATTCTAGGATCGCCCGTGATTGCCGCACCAGTTAAAGCCCATTGGTGTTGATCGTCATTGATGCGAATCCACGTAACTCCCTGATCGTCTGACCGGAAGATTCCGCGCACGCCAGCGACCTGCGCGCTGGAGAAGATTGCCACGTAGGTTTGTCCAGGCGCAGGCATGCCAAAGCCGACAGTGTCCGCCTGGTCCACATTCGCCAGTTTGGTAAAGGTGGTTCCGTTGTTGGTGGAATGCCATAGGCCATAAACGCCGCTGGTGGTGCTGCCACCGGCCAGCCATACATCGCCTTCGTGACCCGGAACTGCTCTGAATCTCACGGAGTCGCCAACCGCCGGAAGTCCCGTGGTTGCGCTGGCGGTGAAAGTCACACCGCCATCCAGGCTGGTATAAAACTTGCCGCTCACGAACCCGTAAAACTTTTTGGGATTCACACGGTCAGACGCGACCCGGCCTCCGGCAGGCAGGCCGCTGGAGGCCGTCCACGTATTGCCGTTGTCAGTAGAGAAGAACGCGCCCAATCCGTTTGGACACCACACCACGCGGCTTGCATCCGCTGCGGCAGCAACGGTTCCACCGCCGTTCGTGCCAAGACCTGCTGGATCATTATTTCCCTGGAACCAATCCGTGCCTGCGTCAAACGTGAAAGCTGAACTCCGGATTGGCGGAGCTGCCGTGGGATTTCCATTGCCTACGCGAACAATAAAACTTGGCGAGAGTTCGGCATAGTCGATGCTGGTATAGCTGCCGGCGAAAGGTACGGAGTACATAACCGGTGGCGATACCGTCAGGTCATCATGGCGAAATCCGCCGATATCCCCCAGCGCGCTGTAAAGATGCGCACCTGTCGGTGGGCTGATCAGATCAAGCACTGCAGCTTCTTCAATGCCCTGGGACTTCACTGAGATACTCATCGTGCTTATATCCCAACCCGTAAGATTGGTCGTTCCGTAAAGTGTGGCGCCTGTACCGTAAAGCATGTGATCGGAATTGAACGGATCAATCGCAATGGCGTCAACCATCCAGCCCAATTGCGGAGATGGTACCGGCGGAACCGGATTCGTGTTGCCGAAGTTGAGCCACGGCGCCAGCGTTATATCTTGCGTGTAACGCAAACTGCGGCTTGGATAACTGGTGAAATCCCAGATTCTCGTCCAGGTAGTGCCGCCATCCGTGCTGCGGAACAAAATTGTGTCGGGCCACCATGCATTCAACGCTGTAACCATGATGGTCTGCGGATGAAGCGTATCAATGGCCAATCCGCCGTAGCCGAAATAGTCGTCGGCGGTGTCGGTGGAAGGAATGGGACTGATCTTGGTCCACGCAGAAGTCGCGGTATTGAATTTCCAAACGTCGCCGCTGGTTCCGTCATACGGGCCTGCGCCGTTGCTATAGGTCACGTACAGAAAACCGTCTGAAGAAAGCACGCCATGGTGAGGCAGAAAGCCCGTAGGCTGGCCGGGAACGGCAGCCCAGGTTACGCCGCCGTCTGCGCTATGGAAAATGCTGGTGCCTTTATCCGCTATACCCGCGTAGATACTTTTGGTCGCGGTGCCGCGGGTGCTGCTGCGCGGATCAAATGTTTCCCAGACAACGCCGTCTGTGTCTCCGAGATAGATATCTCCTGCCTGCTCCACGTATGCTGCGACAGCCGTGAATCCGGTTACTTTATTCCACGTAGCGCCGAAGTCAGTGCTCTTCCACAGTCCGTTGCCGCTGCGTGCGCCAAAGAACAAAATGCTGTCCAGGTTAGGATCTACCACCAGGCGCTCTCCCATGGATCGTCCTGGCATGTTGCCGCCGAGCTTGAACGGCAGGTTCGTGCGTAAAAAAGTATTGCCCTGGTCCGTTGAACGCAGGATTGCGCCATTCGCCGTGGTAAAGGAGTTCGTATAAGTTCCAGCCGCCACATAAAACCTGGTGGGGTCGATGGGATCGGTGGCAATACTTTCCACGCCAAGCGTGTTCCAGTCAACAAAGCCAACCCAGTCCATCAGGGGAATCCAGCGTTGATTGGTCGGGTCCCAGCGATAGGCGCCGCCAATATCAGTGCGCGCGTAAATGAGGTTCTGCTGAGTGGGATTGAAAACGATTCCGGGAATAAATCCGCCGCCGCCACTAGTCACGGCATTGTTCCAGGTGTAAGTCTGTGCAGATGCTGAGCTACATAACAGGCCGGCCACTAAAACCATGCATAGCAGCAGAGCGCTGCGGTGAAAGATGCGAAGAGGGGTAGTCGCGAATCTTTTCTTGTCGCTAACCAGCGTATTTACGACGTTAATCATTCATTTTCTCCTTGTTGAGCTGTTTCATAGGCAACGGCGCGAAGGTGATCTTTAGCATTTGCGAAGTAGCTGGAGGATTTTGGGTGTGCATTTCTGGCAAGTGATAAAGTCGGAATATGCGAAAGGAGTGAAGAATGAGAGGGCGTGAATAAACGTAACCGCAAACGTAAACGTTTACGGTTGACCGTCGGCACAGACCCCTCGATCTTCTGCGGGAAAACCATAGAGATTGAACCAATCCGCAGAATGTTTGGCATTCTGCGTTAGAGGAATAAAACTAAGCAGTATTGCTAAAACCGGATGAGGTCAAAATGATCTGGCTAAACCCGGCGCTAGCAGACTTGTCTTGGGCCAGAAATGGCCCTTGCTAAAAAAGTCAAATTCAAAATTGTGATACGCCAAAACTCTTTACCAAATCGTTTTGGTAGGCCAAATATTCTGCTTCTTGGAGTCGGCTGTCAAGGGCTGAGAGCCTATAGAACGAAGATTTGCGGTTTCTGGAAATGCAGGTCCCAATAACGAATAACAATCCCAAAATGGATTTCAACTGGCATTCGTTTGTTTGCATGTGCTGGAAAAGAGTATTTGAATCCGATATCCCCACATTCTTGGCGAATAAGAAAGATCAAAGGGAGCACAGTAGCGTGGGTCTCAATCGGAAAGACTGAGTTGGATTTTTCTCGCAGCTCTGGATTTTCGCCGAATCATTTCATCCAAAGGAGATTGACACAAATCATGATCACGAAATAGATGTCGCAAGTGATGGTTTTGGGATTCAGGAAGCCTCGATCACTGATCTTTGCGCAGTGCCAGGGTAATGGCCTTCTCTGCCAGCGGTCCCATTACATTATAGCCAGCGGCGTTTGGATGTAATCCGTCATAAGTCAATTCTCGTTTGAACATTTTTCTTTCATCGATCATCGCCGAGTAATAGTCGAGGTAGACAAAGCCGTTTTTTGTCGCATAGGCTTTGATCCAGGCATTTAAGGTTACGATCTTATCCAATGGACGACGGTCGGTCCATACCTGAAAGTCATCACTAACCGGCATTACAGAAGAGAGCACCACCTTGATTCCGTTGGCCCGGGCCAGTTCTGCCATGGACACAAAATTATCTTCAATCTGCTCCAGTGTCATAGGGCCGGTATTGCCGGCAATGTCATTGGTGCCTGCAAGAATCACTACCACTTTTGGCTTAAGAGCAATCACATCCGGGCGAAACCGGATCAGCATTTGCGGCGTGGTCTGCCCGCTGATACCGCGGTTCACATAGGGTTTGCCAGGGAAAAAAGAACCATATTGCCGGCCCCATCCGTCTGTAATGGAATCCCCCATGAACACGACGCGAGACTCATTCACTGTGGGTGCAGCCATGCGGGCATTCTCATCGCGATAGCGAGCCAGGTCAGGCCAGTCAGCTAGCACCTTGCGGGCCCATAAGAGATCAGCGCGAAGCTTGGATAGTTCTGCAGAATCAATGGCAATCGTCGGTGTGGGAGTAGGAGCAGGCGAAGAGCTAGTTTGCGCCACCAGCGCAAAATTTGCGATGAGTACAGCAAGGCAAGGAAAAATTTGTAGCCGAATCTTCATGGAGTCTCTATTCCTAAAAAAACTTTCGCAGTATCGCGGCTGCCGTTTCCGGCGTCACGTCTCGCTGGGGTTCAGCTAGTAATTCGTAACCAACCATAAATTTACGCACTCCCGCAGACCGCAATAGTGGAGGGAAGAAATGGGCATGCATGTGCCATTCCGGATGGTCTCCATCAGTAGGCGATTGATGAAAGCCCATCGAATAGGGAAAACGACTTTGAAATACCTGGTCCAGCGCTGCTGTGGTTTGTTTTAAGATTTCCGCGAGGCTATCCCGCTGCCGATCGGTCAAGTCGCTAAGGTTTTTTGCGTGACGTTTTGGCAGAAGCATCAGTTCAAACGGCCAAACTCCCCAGAACGGTAATAGGACAACGAACTCTGCATTTTCAGCCACCAGCCGTTCTATATGTTCTAACTCCAAGGCAAGATAATCGCAGAGCAGGCAGTGCCTGTGTTTTTGCAAATAGCTTTGTTGTTGCTGCAGCTCTTTGGCGGACTCATTGGGAATTGTGGCGCTGGCCCAAATCTGGCAATGCGGATGCGGATTGCTTGCTCCCATCATTGAGCCGCGGTTTTCAAAGATCTGTACATGATTAATCCAGTCGAGATTGCCCAGCTCTTGATACTGCTCGGTCCAGCTTTCAACAGTGCGGCGAACTTCGCTAATGCTCAATGTGGAAAGCGTGAGGTCATGGCGCGGAGAGAAACACATAACACGGCAAATTCCTGGTTCTATGCGTGCTACAAGCAAGTCTTGTTTAGCAGCAGACGTGGATTCCAACTTTGCCGGCTCTTTGGGTAACTCGCTTATCGGATAAAGCGCCGGAAAATCATTCGTGAAAACAAACGTCTGCTCATATTTAGGATTGCGCGCTCCTGATGCTCGCTGATTGCCAGGGCATAAATAGCATTCAGAATCGTACGCAGAAAGTTTGTCTATGCTGGGTTTGTTGACCTCGCCTTGCCATGGCCGTTGTGCCCGCTGCGGCGAAACCAGTACCCACTCTCCCGTAAGTGCATTGCGTCTGCGGTGTGGATGCTCACTCAGGATTGGCATGGCTGCGCTCGTGACTTTCTGCCGGATAACCTGCAGGATGTGCTTTCATCCAAGACCATGTTGATTCAATAATTTCTGCCAGCTCTGAATGCATGGGCTCCCATTCCAGATCGCGTTGGATTTTTTTTGCGCTGGCAATCAGCACAGCAGGATCACCAGGCCGCCGCGCACATTCAATTGCTGGAATGGAATGCCCGGTAATTTTGCGTGCAACTGCGATCACTTCGCGCACGCTGTAGCCTCTGTTCGTCCCCAGGTTATAGATGAGACGATCATGGAAAGCGAGAGCTTCGAGGCAGAGCATGTGCGCTTTCGCCAAGTCGCGCACATGAATGTAGTCGCGAATGCAGCTTCCGTCGGACGTGTGATAATCGCTGCCGAAGATCGAAATATTTTCGCGCGTACCCAGCGCTACCTGCAATACCAGTGGGATCAGATGTGATTCTGGCTGATGCGCTTCACCGAGTTCTCCTGCTGAACCCGCCGCATTGAAATACCGCAAGCTTGCGTAGTGAAGGCCATGGATGCGGCTGAACCATTCAAGCATTCGTTCCACCATGGCTTTGGATTCTCCATAAGGATTGGTAGGAAGCATTAGGTCGTTTTCCTTGATCGGCACCAGCTTAGGTTCGCCATAGACGGCGCCCGTGGATGAGAAAACAAAACGTTTTACCCCCGCTGCGCACATGGCTTCCAGCAATGTAAGAGTATGAACAGCGTTGTTGCGGAAGTATATCTCCGGGGCTGTCCTGGATTCGCCGGCTTCAGTGAAGGCGGCAAAGTGCATGACAGCATCAAAAGCAAAATGACTGAAGAGATGGTCTAGTTTGTCGCGATCAGAGATATCACCGTGAACAAATATTGCGCCCGCAGGCACTGCGCGCCGATTGCCACGGCTCAGATTGTCATACACAATAACGGTGTGTCCCGCCGTGAGGAGTTCCTGTGCCACAATGCTCCCGATGTAACCTGCGCCACCTGTGACCAGTATGTTCACGCGCCTCCGAACCTGTGTTACATTTCACTGCGAGAAGTAATAGCCGCCGAGCTTTCAGAGCACTTCGTCCACACCGGAAGATGCTTCTGTGATGTATATCTCCGGTGTGACGCCGGTCGCGTGATCATATTCTGACGCGATGTTCGCTTTGAATTGTTCCGCAGCATCGCGGCGCACCAGGTTGATGGTGCATCCTCCAAATCCACCGCCAGTCATGCGCGATCCGATAACTCCTTTTTGCCGCGAAGCAATCTCCACCATAATGTCCAACTCCCGGCAGCTGACCTCATAGTTATCGCGCAGGCTGCAATGCGAGCGCCGCATGAGTTCGCCGAACCAGGATAAATCGCGCTGCCGCAGTGCCTGGGCCGCATCCTTTACTCGCTCAATCTCAGAGACCACATGCCAGCATCTTTTGCGAATGAGTTTAGGCAGATCGAGGCAGCATTGCTGGAGTTGCGATGCGCTCACATCGCGCAAAGAAGAGATATTGGGTAACAATTGCGCAAGCCGAGCTACGCCCTCTTCGCACTGCGCGCGCCGCGTATTATATTCGCTGCTGGCATTCGTGTGTTTCACCATGGTGTTGCATACCACCAGGCAGACGTCGTCCGGGATGCGCAGGCTGCTGTATTCCAGTGAGCGGCAATCAATCATCAGGCAGTGCGCACGTTCGCCCAGGCTGGAAATAAATTGGTCCATGATGCCGCAACGTGCTCCCACAAATTCGTCTTCAGCTTTTTGGCATAGCTTTGCCAGTTCAACTGGATCAATAGTTTTTCCTGCAAGTTGTGTAAGCGCGAACGCAGTCGCGATCTCCAATGCGGCAGAAGAACTAAGTCCAGCACCAAGCGGAACCTTACCATGAATCAGAATGTTTGCGCCTTGGAGAAGAAAGCCTGCATCCCGCAAACCAATCACGACTCCCTGAACATAGTCCGTCCATTGCCCGCGCTTGCCGCTTGTATCATCCAGTTCAAATTCAAATGGCTCCGTAAACTGGCGGGAGTACACAACAATCTTCCGATCGGTGCGCGGAGCAACCGCAGCCCAGACTCCCATGCTGATCGCGGCAGGCATAACCAACCCCTGGTTATAGTCAATATGTTCGCCAATCAGGTTGACCCGGCCCGGTGCGCCAAAGAGCCTTGGCGTTGCCCCAAATCGTTGACGAAATTCATTGACCAGGCTTGCACGGGCCTGCGCGTTTGGCGCATCTGCTCCGCTGGTTAAACCCGTGCCGCGATTCGCAGCCAGCGTTTGCACTCGATAATCCAACTGCAAAGTGGTTCTCCTCATTCATGCAGGCAGTAACAACTAATCTCGACGCACTCCTAACAGAATTTCAATCGTCAATTGGTCAAGACGCTCATAGTCCAGTCGCTTGGCCGCCAGAGCTGCGCGGTCATAAACACGCGCCGATAATTTTCGTGCAGACTCCGGCGAGTAGGGGCCAATCACATGCTCTTTGCACTCACCACCACAGCTCTGACGCAGCAGGGCCTGTATTTCTTTGTCAGCATTGAACTGTGCTGCCTTTTCACGAAGAATCAGATAGGTCTTCATGCAGCCGCGAGCAAATTCCTTCACGCCTTCGTAATCTTCTGTTCGGTAGGCGTGAGCATCGAAGTGTCGTGGCCCGCTATAACCAACATCCTCAAGAAATTTCACCAACCAGAAAGCTGATTTAGGATTTGCCGATCCAAAGCGCAGGTCCTGATCGTAGCGTCCCATTACCTGATCATTCAGATCAATATGAAATAACTTGCCGGCCTCCCAGGCCTGGGCAACTGCGTGGACAAAATTCAAACCGGCCATTTGCTCATGTGCAACTTCGGGATTCACGCCTACCATCTCAGGATGATCAAGGGTTCCGATGAAGCCGAGATATGAACCAGTGGTTGGCATGTAGGTGTCACCGCGAGGTTCATTGGGCTTGGCTTCCAGTGCAAAACGGTATCCGTATTTCTGGTCCAGCGCATAGTTGCACAAATAATTGATAGCTTCGCGCAAGCGCTTGATGGCCTCATCAGGACGACGGCAGGCGTCGGTCTCAGTGCCTTCGCGCCCACCCCAAAGAACAAAGATGCCTGCTCCCAGCTCTATCCCGATATCCATGGCCTGCATGGTTTTCTGCACTGCATAGGCGCGTACCGCCGGATCGTTGGAGGTGAATGCTCCATCCCGAAAAACGGGCTCAGTAAAAAGATTCACCGTTGCCATGGGGACGCACAGGCCTGACGCCGAACAGGCTTGCTTAAATTCGCGAACGATGCGGTCACGTTCCGTGGCTGTAGCATTAATAGGTACCAGATCGTTGTCATGCAGGTTCACGCCCCATGCGCCGACTTCGGCCAACAAGTGCACCAGCTCAACTGGAGAGAGCGCGGCGCGCACCGGCTCTCCAAAAGGATCTCTTCCACGATTACCCACGGTCCATAAGCCGAATGAAAATTTGTGCTCTGGCCTGGGCTGATAATTATTCATTTGACTCCTACTCCACGTTGCCGAATGAAACTCTAAGCCGAACGTATGGGGGCCGCCGACTTTGCCTGGTAATCTGCAACTTCCTGAATTTGTAGTGCATGTACTTCATGTGAAATTTGCCGCAAGGCCGGATAAAGCTTTTGGTACACCGTATATTGTCGGTCCAGCAAGGGAACAGTTTTGGCGTCAGGCTTGATTCTTTCAGCCACACGGACTGCGGTTTTACACGCCGCGTCCACGTCGGGCCAAATGCCTGTTCCCACGCCTGCCAAAAGAGCGGTTCCAAACGCCGCGCCTTCTTCGGCTTCGAGAATGTCTACAGGCATGCCATAAATATCCGCTTGAATTTGCCGCCAGAGCGGGGAGCGAACGCCACCGCCTCCAAGCCTGATAGAACGCGCGGGAATATTCAACTCAGCCAGGATCGTAAGCGTGTCGCGAAGACTAAAGGCAACACCTTCCAGAATGGCGCGGATGATATGCGCTCGCGTGTGCCGCACGGTCAATCCAAAAAGTACGCCGCGGGCCTCCGGGTCGAGATGCGGAGTTCTTTCGCCCAGCAGATAAGGAGCCCATAACAGCCCCTCCGCACCTGCTGGCGCCTTTGACGCTTCTTTCATCAGCGATTCATATTGATTACTACCGTTGTGGGAAACAGTTCCGAATTGATTGCGGAACCACTGCAATGAAAGCCCTGCGGCCTGCGTTACACCCATCACGTGCCAGCGATTGGGAATAGCATGGCAAAAAGTATGCAGCCGGCCTTTGGGATCAAGACATGGAGCGTCCGTGGCGGCGAAGACAACCCCCGAGCTTCCGATGATTGCATTCACTGCGCCAGACTGCACGATGCCCATGCCGATTGCGCCAGCCGCCTGATCGCCGGCTCCGGCGACAACTGGAGTGCCTTGCAGCAGGCCGGTAAGCTGTGCGGCTTCAGCGGAAATTTCGCCGGTGATTTCCTGCGACTCAAAGAGTTGCGGAAGGATCGATGTATCTATCCCAGAAACTTCCAGCATCGTCTGCGACCACTGGCGGCGTGCGACATCGAGCAAAAGCGTTCCTGAGGCATCTGCCACATCAGTTGCTTTAGCGCCAGTGAGCCTGAAGCGCACATAGTCTTTCGGTAATAATAAAGATTGAATCTGGCTCCAGACCTCAGGCTCATACTGCCGCACCCACCACAACTTAGTCAGGGTAAAGTTGGTGAGAGCCGGATTTGCCGTGAGATTGATGAGTTCATTGGCTCCTACGCGCGCGGTGATTGCTTTGGCTTGTTCTTCGGTACGCTGATCACACCAGATGATTGCCGGACGCAGCACTTTGTCCGAGGCATCCAGCAAGACCATGCCATGCATTTGTCCGCTCAGGCCAATACCTAGGATTTCGCGCGGATTCGTTCCAGACTTGGCCAGGCAATCTTTTACAGCTTCAAGCGTTGCGCGCCACCAGTCTTCCGGTTCTTGCTCAGCCCAGCCCGGACGGGAACAGAGAATAGGCGCATGGTCAGATGTGGCCGAACAGATCACACGGCCGCGTTCGTCCACCAGCAGTGCCCGCGATCCGCCAGTGCCTACGTCAATGCCAAGAGTTTTCATGGCTGAGTTAGCTTCGAATCCTGCAACACGGCAACACCGTATTGCGCCAGTTCTACACTTGTGATGCGTGTGCCATCCAGCACTGACAGCATACTGCGCGGCAAAGTGACCTTTTGTTTTTCCTGCGCGAAATTGATCAGAACAAAAACCTGTTTTTCATCGCCTACGCGACGGCTCACTTCAATACCATCCGGAATAGATCCAAAGGCAGGCGTAATGCCAGCCTGCTTTGCCATGCAGTTGGCTGCAGAGGTCATGAGTTTCTCATCGAGAATCGTACCGATGTAGGTGATGCGCCCCTTGCCCACAGCTCGGGTAATTACTGCTGGCTGGTCGTCGAGCCATCCATTGCTCGTGCCATAACGCAAAAGAACATCTCCATCGGGAGCCGCGGATTTGAGCTGCTCCGCCCATACACTTGCTTCGCCTGTACCCCAGGTTCCAGTGAGTGGGGCATCTTTATCCAGCGCGTAATATTGCTCCACGCGACCGCCTAGAGTGTCTGTGAGAAATCCAGGCTGGCGTTGCGGAAGCAGCGCGTTGTACTCATCTTTCATGCCGGAGCGGGGGCCCAGCACCAGGTGTCCGCCTGATTGCACATACTCAATGAGATGCTTTGCCAGTGCTTCTGGCAGGACATTCAAGCAGGGCGCAACCACCAGCTTATAACTTGAAAGAGGCGCATAGGGGCTTACGATATCGATGGACTGTGCAACGGTGCGCAACGCACGATAGTAACTTTTGATGACGCTCATTGCGTTATAGCGGTTGGTGTGTTTCTGAAATTCAAGCGCCCAGCGGCTGTCATAATCCTGAAGTAGCGCGACTTCTGAGATGACTCGAGTCCCCTGAAACACATTTTGCGCTTTCGCAAATTCAGCAGCGGTCTGCGCAACTTCATCTAATAATGGAACGCCTGTGCCGTCCGGTCCAACCAGCGTGCCATGCAACTCTTCCTGTCCGTTGCGAGCGCTACGCCACTGCCAGTAATTTACATCGTCCGCGCCATGTCCGATACCGTGCCACGCCATGGCGCGCACTTCGCCTTTGTTGAGGAAATTATTTACCTCAGCCCAGTTCACCGCTCCTGGTTGCGTCTCCATGATCCAGAAATTTTGTTGCTTCAGTCCACGCATGCCGTCATGGCTCATGCCATTTGAGATTGGATCCAGGTGCCCGCTGCCAACGTAGTCGTCCCAGGAAACAAAGGTTAGAGGATCACTGATAAGGAATTGATCGATTCCATCCCAGCCAATTCCCATCAAGTTGCCGGTGATGAATTGCCGGGCGTCAGCATGCGCGCGAATGACTTCTAATTCGTTCTGCTGATAGCGTGCCCATGCGTAAGAGACAAATCGCTTCCACTCCAGCATGAGTCCAGGATTATGTGGGCCTACTGGAATAGGAATTTCACTCCAGTTGTCATAAGTCTCGCTCCAGTAAGCCGTGGTCCAATCCTGGTTGAGCGATTCCAGCGTTTTGTACTTGGCCTTCAGCCAGTCCTGAAACTGCTGGCGAGAGACATCATCATAGGACATCAGGGCATAGCCATATTCGTTGTCAATCTGCCAGCCAATGACATTTGGATCATGGCCGAAGCGCATGGCCATTTCTTGCGTGATTCGGCGGCAAAGCTCGAGATACTTAGGCGATGTTACCGATGCATGCGCACGATTGCCGTGCACTACTCTCCGACCATCGGTTTCCATGCGTAACGTTTCAGGATACTTTTGCGTAAGCCAGGCCGGAGGCGTTGCCGTAGGTGTGCCAAGCACAATGGCAATGTGATGCCTTTTCGCAAGACGAAGCGCGCGCTCCAGCCAGCCAAAATCAAATTTGCCTTCGGCAGGCTCCATGGTGCTCCAGGCAAATTCGCCGATGCGTACAACTTTGAGGTGCGACGCTTCCATGAGCGCCAGGTCTTTTTCCCAAACGGCTTCAGGCCACTGTTCGGGGTACCAGGCCGTGCCCATAAGAATTGCGTCATGCCCCGGAATCTGTGTAGGAATCGGAGTATTGTCCGCAGGGCGAGCAGATGCCGTCATAAAAGAGATGACGAGCAACAGCGCCCACGCAGTGCTGATTCGCGATCTAAACACTCAATCCCCCGATCCAACAGCAGTCGATACTCTAAGTCAGGGAACAACGGTCAGTTGTTTTCCCGAATACGTTACAGTCTTGTCAGCTTTTCCGGTAAGAGCGCCGCCCACGCCATGGTTTTTGCTGACAAAAACCACATGGAACGTTCGCGATATAGTCATCCCAGGAAATTCTCCCTGTCTGTCGCCGATCGATAAAATCTGTTTTGATTCGTCCCAATGAAATGGAATAGTCGCATGCGCGCCTTTTTCATAGGCGTAACTATCGCCTTCATCTTCATAGAGTGTGAAATCGCCATCGGCTCCGCGATAGATCCGCAGCTCAATCGGATCGGCAGCCTTTGCCGCAGCAAACTCCACGTCAGGCCCGAGCGGAAGAATTGAGCCTGCGCGCACAAACAGCGGCAGGGTTTCAATCGGTGCGTTTGCATTTATAAAGCGGCCGCCGTCCACAGCTTCGCCAGTCCAGAAGTCATGCCATTTGGCCTTAGGAAGATAGAGGCGCTTCTCCGCAGCGCCTTGCTCGGTAACCGGAGCCACTAAAATCGCAGGACCAAAAGAATATTCGTTGCCGATATTTTGAGCTTGCACATCTGCGCGGAAATCCATGACCAGCGGACGCATCATGGTGTAGCCCTCGCTGGTGACTTTCCACGCAACGGAGTAGATATAGGGCATCAGGCGATAGCGCAGCCGGTCGTACGCGGTAAGAATTTTCTGTGCCTCGGGTCCATAAGACCAAATCTCATTTTGGTTGGTGCTGCGCGTTCCGTGAGCACGAAAGATTGGGCAGAAAGCGCCAAACTGAAACCAGCGGATATACAACTCGCGGTAGGAAGGATCATCAGGATTCGCCACAACAAAGCCGCCAATGTCCGTGGTCCAGTAGGGAACTCCGGAAACAGACAAGTTCAATCCTGCTGGAATCTGCCGGCGAAAAGTCTCCCAGTTAGGATCGACATCACCCGACCAGAGCGCGGCTGCATTGCGCTGCACTCCAGCGTAGCCGGAGCGGGAAAGAATAAATACCCGTTTCTTGTCAGATTCATTACGCTGGCCTTCATAGACCGCACCTGTAGTGGCCGTGGGATATTCGTTGACGTAGCGAGCGCCATTTCCCAGTGCAACTTTATTGGTCACCAGAATATTGGTTTCGCGACCTTCGGTTTCAGGCTCAGTTGTATCCAGCCACCACGCATCAGCGCCGATCTTGAACAACGCATTGTCCATCAGCTTCCAGTAATATTGGCGCGCCTCAGGATTGAATGCGTCATACAGGGCCTGGCCCGGTGGATGAAAGCTCTGGACTTTTGTTTTGTCGACAAAAAAACCGCGCTGGTCCATGTCGTTATAAACCGGTGAACCGGGGCGGAAGAACGGCCACACGGAAATCATCAGATGAACGTTGTTCTGGTGCAGATCGTCGATCATCCCTTTCGGATCGGGATAATTTTTATTGAAGACCGGCTCGCCCATGGTGTTCCACCAGAACCAGTCCTGCACAATGTTGTCCAGCGGAATATGCAGCGCGCGGTATTTGTGTGCGATGTCAAGAATTTCCTGCTGCGAGTCATAGCGGTTCTTGCACTGCCAGTAGCCGTAAGCCCACTTGCCGAAAAGCGGCGCTGCACCAGTCAATTCCCGATAGGCAGCGACAATCTTGTCGAAGTCCGGACCGTAGATAAAGAAATAATCCACCGCGTCCGCAACTTCAGAGCTCATGTAGAAAGCGTGGACAAAGCGGTTGTTGAAGCGACTGCGCGAACCGTTGTTCCAGAAGATGCCGTAGCCGTTGCTTGAGAGCAACAGTGGAATAGAGATATTGGTGTTGTCCTGCGAAAGATCAATTGCTTCGCCACGATAATTCCACACTCCAGCCTGGTGCTGGCCAAGGCCATAGAAAGCTTCCTGCGTATCCCACATGTTCACAAAGCGCTCGGCATGCAGAGTCTTTTCGCCATTTACTTCCCCCGGCGTGAGCGTGCGGCTGTCTTCCTGGGCAATCTTTTTGCCGGCGGAGTCCTGAAAACCCAGCGAGCTATTGGCCCGGTCAATTACGATTTTGATTTGGGCTGTGGCTAGCGTGACTGTCTTCTCGTCCGTGGTGTTCAACGTGAAATTTGCTTTGGGCCAGGATGTCTTTACCAGAATTAAATCAGGGCGTTGGGGAACTTCTTTTTCCAGAGAAAATGTGACGCGGATAATGGAATCGCTGCAAACCTGGAACCGCAGATAGCCATTCAGCAGCTTGAGTTCTGCGCCGTCGGGTGTTTGTTCTGCGTCCCGCACCGGGTTGAGCGGAAGCCACTGGCTATGCACAGGGATGGCAGAGAGCAGAAAGAGCGGTGCCAAAGCCATCAAAATAAGAAATCGTGACATTTTTAGCCTGAAAGAAACCTTCGATTTTCACATTACGTAAACGTTTACGTAAAATCTGACCTCGCACTTTCGCATTTGCTGGATGGATTTGTCAAGAGGGAGCTGGGAAATTCTCCTGCGAATGCGCTGAAAAGCAACGCCAATCCCGATTCTAAGAGAGCGGTTGGATTTTCAGGCAAATAGCGTAATCGCAGGGTTTTTCCCCTGGCACCGTAAAGCGTAAACCCTGTTCATCGTGTGACCAAGTGATTTTGTCCGGGCGGCCAAGAAGCTGAACTGATTGTGCTTTTGTATTGGCACTATTTACACCCAGGGCCAGCGATGGAATTGATATGTCTCCTGT
>DASZMF010000048.1:0-1886 GCA_035552035.1 Candidatus Angelobacter sp. | reverse complement strand
CGGCTCCAGGATAACGTGCGTTCCGTGCAGGGTGATTGGCTCAAGCCAGGGCATGAGAGTTTCCTCTTTAAAGATTCCAGAATTGCTTTTCCAATTGTTACATAAGGATGACACAAGGTATTGTGACTGGCTGCTAGACTTAAGCGCATGAGCAGTGTTAACACAGCTGCCAGCTATTCTTTAGGTATTGCTCTGAGTGGCGGCGGATTTCGAGGGATGGCCCACATTGGTGTATTGGGTGCGCTGGAGCGGCATGGGCTCAAGCCAGATTTTATTGCTGGCACCAGCGCTGGCAGCCTCGTTGGCGCTTTATATGCCTCCGGCAAATCCGCGGCGAATATTGAATCCCTGGCAAGTAAGATTTTCTGGCCAAAGCTGCTGAGCTCGCGCGGGCTAGCCGATTTCTGCCGTGACAATCTTCCACGCACATTCGCTGAGCTGGCCATTCCGTTGAGCGTTGTTGTTACCGCTCTTCCGTCAAAGGCGCTGGCAGTTTTGGATTCTGGTGAACTGGCTCCAGCTATTGCCGCAAGTTGTGCCATGCCGTGGCTGTTGCGCCGTATAAAAATTGAAAATGGCGTTTATATGGATGGTGGATGCGCTTGTGTGCTGCCAGCCAAGGTTTGCCGTGACCGAGGCTGCCAAACAGTGATTAGCTCTGATGTTTGGTGGCGGGCTTCGGTAGCTCGAAAGTCTGGGTTTACCCTGAATAGCCGTTTTGCTGAGCAGGTTTACTCTTGCCAATATATAGAGGCGTTTCGCAAAAGTGATCTTGTGATCCATCCGCGAATTCCGGCGGCAGGTATTGTCCCGGGGCGGCGAGGAATGCACAGCTTGATTCAGAGCGGCGAAGCTGAAGCAGAAAAAGCTTTGGCCGGATGGCAACAAGTGGTTCCTGCATAATTACAATTAATCAATGGCAACCTGGATTATCCGGCAGGCACAGCAATCAGACGCGGAAGATCTAGCCGAGATGCGGACATTGCTCTGGCCGGATGCCTCGATTGAGGAACATCGGAAAGAGGTTCATGCATTTCTCAGCGGAATCATGGCAGCGACACTGCCCGAGGCAACTCTTGTGGCTCAAGACGCGAACGGACGAGTGATTGGATTTCTTGAGGTTGATCTCCGCTCACACGCTGATGGATGTGATCCTGCGCAGCCGGTTGGATATATAGAGGGTTGGTTTGTCCGGGAGGAATTCCGCAATCAAAGCGTGGGCCGGCAGCTGGTGCAGGCAGCGGAGGATTGGGCCCGCCAGTTGAAGTGCGTGGAGATGGCGTCTGATGTATTGATAGACAATGACAGATCGCAACAGGCGCATGCCGCCCTGGGGTATGAAGTGGTGGACCGATGTGTGCATTACCGCAAGACGCTGTAGCTGCCGGTGAATCGGCGCGAGCGTGGCTCTATATTCGGCATCTAATGTTTGTTAGAATCGCAAATCATTCATGCCACGCAAAATCTCACTCTTTGTTCCATGCTTTGTTGACCAGTTGCAGCCCCAGGTAGCTGTGGATACGGTGAAAGTCCTGCGGCGAATTGGCTGCGAGGTGGATTTTCCTCAGGACCAGACCTGCTGTGGCCAGCCGGCTTTTAATTCCGGCTTCTGGGATGAGGCGCGGCCTTGCGCCGAAAGGTTTTTGCGCGTCTTTAAAGATGCCGAGACGATTGTCTCTCCTTCAGGTTCATGCACGACGATGGTGCGGATTTTTTATCCTGAACTCATGGCTTCTGGCCCGCTGCATGATGAAGCCGTGGCGCTGGGCAAACGGACGTTTGAGCTTTCAGAATTTCTGGTGAAAGTAATGGGTGTGACTGACGTGGGCGCGACATTTCCGCACAGCGTTACGTATCATGCTTCCTGCCATGGACTGCGTGAATTG
>DASZMF010000047.1:0-2246 GCA_035552035.1 Candidatus Angelobacter sp. | reverse complement strand
TGCGCGCAATGCGGAGAAGTAGCGCCGCAGCACCGCTCCGTGGATCAATTGAAAACCAAACGCTGGGGGCCAAATTGCCCCACGTGCGGAGAAGCGCTTACGCCCATTCCCACAGACGAATCCAAGCCTCTCCAGTGCGGCTCCATCTATGCGCTCTCCAAGAAAAATCAGGAAGAGAAGTGCCTGCTCTTCGGACGCACCTATGCATTTCCCGTGGTGGCGCTGCGCTATTTCAACATTTATGGAACGCGCCAGGAACTTTCCAATCCATACACCGGCGTGGCTGCCAACTTTGCCTCGCGGATCATGAACGGCAACGCTCCCATGATCTTTGAAGATGGCCGCCAGATGCGTGACTTTGTGAGCGTGCGTGATGTTGTCCGCGCCAATATGTTGGCCATGGAGTCATCGAATGCCGATGGCATGGCGCTGAATATCGGCTCAGGGCAGCCGATCTCGATTCAGGAAGTGGCCGCCGAACTGGCGCGCGCCATGGATTCTGATCTTACAGCCGAGCTCTCGCAAAAATATCGTGCAGGCGATGTCCGCCACTGTTTTGGTGACATCACTGCCGCGAACAAATTGCTGGGCTATAAGCCGCAGGTGCGATTTGCTGACGGATTGAAAGAACTGGTGCAGTGGCTGTGTTCGCAACAGCCGCAAGACCGCGCCGCGGAAATGGTGGCGCAACTCAGCGAATTTGGGCTGACCGCCTAGCTTTTATTTTGGATATACCTATGTGGGTATGCGTATTTGGTTCACGTATTTGGGTTCACATATTAAAGTACGACGAATTCTGAAAAGGGGAGACCATGCGTAAGCAGGAAGCGCGTTCAGTGCTGATTTTTGGAGGAGCAGGATTTATCGGGTCCAATCTGGCCCATGCTCTGCTCACCAGCACAGACGCCAAAGTGCATGTCTTTGATAATCTCTCGCGCGCGGGCGTGCATCACAATGTGGAATGGTTGAGAAAAATCGCGGGAAACTCCGGGCGGCTCCGGGTTACCGTCGGCGATGTGCGCGATGCGCGGCAGGTAGAAAAAGCCGTTGCCCACGCGAATGAGATCTATCATTGCGCCGCACAGGTTGCGGTTACTACCTCTGTCGCCGATCCGCGCCTTGATTTTGAAGTGAACACCGCAGGCACTTTCAATGTGCTCGATGCGGCGCGCCGTTCAGGAAACCGGCCCTTCATCCTCTATACGTCAACGAATAAAGTATATGGCGAACTGGGCCTCGGCACGCCCGTCATGAGCGGAAAGCGCTATACCATTGAAGGCCACACGGGAACCACGGAATCACAGCCGCTGGATTTCCACTCTCCTTATGGATGTTCTAAGGGCGCGGCTGATCAATATGTTCGCGACTTCGGCCGCATCTATGGCCTGCCCACGGTTGTCTTCCGCATGTCCTGCGTCGCTGGCCCACGGCAGTTTGGCACGGAAGATCAAGGATGGGTCGCACACTTTGTTTATTCCGCCATGCAGGATGAACCCGTCACCCTTTACGGCGACGGCCGTCAGGTGCGCGACGTGCTTTGCGTCAGCGATCTCGTTCAAGCCTTTGAAGCCGCGCGCAAAAATGTGGAAACCACCCACACAGAGGTTTATAACGTGGGTGGCGGTCCACAAAATTCCATCTCACTGCTGGAGTTGATGGATGAAATCGAGTTGCTGACCGGCCGTCCGCTGGAGCGCAAATTGGATACCCGACGCGCCGGCGATCAGCTGCTCTACATCACTGACAACAGCAAGATTCAACGTGATACCGGCTGGCAGCCCGAAATCGGATTAAAGAAAACCATCAAGCTTTTGCAGGAATTCTGGGAACAGAACAACGCCATGCTGGCTGCGCGGCGGCGCACAACGGTTCCGGCTCTTTCTTCTTTTGCGGTGGCTGCAGAGCTCTCCGGGAGAGTGGGATGAAGTTTGCCTTGCTCAATCCCAACTGGGACTTCAAGGGTTCAACCTACTTCGGCTGCCAGGATGCACATGTCCCGCTGGAGTTGATGTTTGCCGCCGATCAGCTGCATGCAGCCGGCCAAGAGTCGTTGCTCATTGATGCGCAGACCGACAATCTGACTGTGGAAGAAGCGAAGCGCCGCGTGGATGCATTCGCGCCGGATTTTCTGGTGATCCCCACTGCGCCTTCGTATCTCTTCTGGCGATGCCCTCCGCCCGAACTGCGCGTGCCCATGGAATGGCTTGCCGGGCTGAACACCAAAGCAATCAAGGTTGTAATTGGCC
>DASZMF010000046.1:0-3171 GCA_035552035.1 Candidatus Angelobacter sp. | reverse complement strand
TGCTGGTACTTTTCAGCGGCGGCATGGGATGGTGGCTGCTCTTTTCTGATATGAGCAGTGCATCCGATATTTTTTCTACGTTGGCGAATCTGCCGCATGATTACACCATAGTTTCCAGCAGCATTCTGCGTTGGGGAAACTCGCTGACCACTTTGTTTGTGCCGCAGCGCAGTATTCTTTTTGGGCTGCCACTGGCCATCACCATTTTTTGCCAGTGGTGGTTGGCAATTTCGCAGCAGGAAGATGCACAGTCAGCCAGCAAAGACCAGACTGACGCTCAAGAAAAACAGATCAGTGTTTCCAGCAACGCGGCTAAGCCATCCAAAGCGCAGCGCAAGGCCGCGAAAAAAGCTGCTGCTGCCGGCATTCTTACAGAGTTTCCAAACTCACCGGTCCGGCGCATGCTGGCAGCTGGCCTTTGCGCGGGATTGCTGCCGCTTATCCATGCCCATACGTTTCTAGTGGTGATGGCCGTGGCGATGTGTCTGGCCGTTCTCTTTCGCGCATCCTTACACGGCTGGTTACGATTCTTTGCGGTTGCTCTAATTGTTTGCCTGCCGGAAGTTTTGTGGCTCGCGAATACCGGCGGCGTACACACCAGCAGCTACCTTGGCTGGCAGCCCGGCTGGGACCACGGCACGCACAACGTTCTATGGTTCTGGTTTGTAAACACCGGGCTCTTTATTCCCTTGCTGGTTGTTTGCCTGGTGTGGCGGCGCGGCAATCTTGCGCTTCCCTTCCGGCTGCTTAAGTTTTATCTGCCATTTATTTTTTGCTTCATTATTCCCAACCTAATCAAAGTTGCGCCGTGGGTCTGGGACAACATTAAAGTTCTCTTTCTTTGGTATGTCGCTTCTGCGCCGCTGGTGGCTTGGTTCCTGGCGCGATGGTGGCAGCAGCGCTCCATTACTCGCTGGCTGGCGCCTCTGGTGTTTGCAACTTTGATCTTTGCCGGCAGCCTTGATGTGCTGCGCGTGGTCTCTGAAGCCGCCGAATATCGGGAATTTGATGGGCAAGGCATCGCCGCGGCCAATTTCATTTCGGCTCAGGCATCGCCGCGCGCGGTGGTGCTGCACACACCAACTTACAATTCTCCGGTATTCTTGACTGGCAGGCGTTCACTGCTCGGGTATCCGGGGTGGATGTGGTCGCGCGGGCTGGATTATGGGCAGCGCAACACGGACATTCAGCGCATCTATGCCGGAGAGCCAGATGCTGACGTGCTCCTGCGAAAATATGGCGTGGATTATGTGTTGATTGGCCCGGCTGAATTTGCGGCGTCGAAAGTAAACGAGCCATTCTGGTCACAACACACACAGGTATGGCAGGCAGGCGCGTATCGCGTTTACCAGACCGCGATCCATTAAGGCAGAGATTTATTCAACAAAAGATTCATCAAGCGAAGTGAGGACAGAAAGAAATGAAGATCGGCATTCTTACCGGAGGAGGCGATTGCCCCGGACTTAACGCGGTGATCCGCGCGATTGTGCGCAAAGGCATCTTTCATCACAATGACCAGTTTGTTGGCTTTCTGGAAGGCTGGCGCGGCGTGATGGAAAACATAACGCGGCCGCTGGACCTGGAAGCGGTGAAGGGCATCCTGCCGCAAGGCGGCACAATTCTGCGGACCTCGCGCACGAACCCGGCCAAAAAAGAGAATGGTATTGACCGCTGTATTGCCAACCTGAAAGCAAATGGCGTTGATGCGCTCATCGCACTGGGCGGCGATGACACGCAGTCTGTCTCATTGAAATTGTTTGAACGCGGCGTGAAAGTAGTGGCAGTGCCCAAGACGATTGACAATGATCTGAGCGGCACCGATCTTTGTTTTGGTTTTGATACCGCCGTGAGCATTGCCACGGAAGCGATTGATCGTGTACACACCACGGCCGAAGCGCACAACCGCGTGATTGTGGTGGAAGTCATGGGCCGCGACTCCGGGTGGATCGCCATCTACAGTGGCGTGGCTGGCGGAGCTGACGTGATTCTGATTCCGGAAGAGCCGTTTGATATTCAGGAGATTGCCGATACGATTAAAGGCCGCCATGATCGCGGACGCAATTTCAGCATTGTGGTGGTGGCGGAAGGCGCAAAGCTGGCCAGCCGTCCGGGTGATGAAGAGCGCAGAAAAACTGACGAATTTGGACACGTGCGCCTGGGCGGCGTGGGCAACAATCTGGCGGCAGAAATTGAAACGCGCACCGGCTTTGAAACGCGCGCGGTGGTATTGGGACACACGCAGCGCGGCGGATCGCCCACGGCGTTTGACCGTATGCTGGCCACGCGCTACGGTATTGGCGCCATTGACCTGGTGCATGAAGGAAAATTTGGACGCATGGTGGCGCTGAAAGGCAGTGAAATTACGTCTGTGCCGATTGCAGACGCCATTGCCCGCACCCGCTATGTTGGTAAGGAATTTATTGACGTGGCTACAAGCCTGCGTGAAAAACACTAAGAAAACGTTCGGATGACAAAGAAATCCGCAAGCGCCCGCAAGCGCAAATCCAATGTCCGGAGTGGCGACACCACCACACCGGTAATATTCCCCGCCACGCGTGATGCATGGTGGTGGAGCAGTGCGGCCATTCTAGCCGCTGCCACGTTCTTGCGTCTGCTATTTCTTACGGAAAAACCGCTACACCATGACGAAGGCGTGAACGGCCTTTTTCTGGTCACCCTTTTTCGCACAGGATACTACCACTACGATCCGGCCAACTATCACGGACCGTCACTGTATTACCTGGCGGTAATTCCCACGGCCATCAACAATATCTTTCACTGGGGACACGGGCTCAGCACGTTTGGTATTCGCCTGGTCACAGCTGTCTTCGGCGTGGGGACGGTGTGGTTGACTCTCTGCCTGCGCCGCTACCTGGGCACGGCAGGCGCGCTGGCTGCGGCTGCGTTTGCAGCGGTCTCACCTGGCTTTGTTTATTTCTCCCGCTACTTCATCCACGAGATGCTGTTTATCTTTTTCTCTTTGGGCGTGATCGTGGCATGGCTCTGGTATCGCGAGACAAATAAAGCGGTGTACCTGATGCTTGCGTCTGCTTCCGCTGGAATGCTGTTTGCCACCAAGGAAACATGGATCATCACTACCGGAGTCTGGCTCATCGCGATTCCCTGCACCGTCTTCTATTTGCGTTTTCGGGGACACGCCGAGGATACTGA
>DASZMF010000045.1:0-2348 GCA_035552035.1 Candidatus Angelobacter sp. | reverse complement strand
GTCGAATCCTGTCTTCCCACTCCTTGTGATCAAACTTAGGCGGAACACTTTCCTTGCCGATATAAACCGCCGGCTTCTCCGTAGAAAAATCCGGCGACGCATCTTCTTCATCCGCGCGGACTTTCGTATTCGTCTTTATTTCAAGAAATCCCTGCGTGGCTTTCTTGTACATGCGGTCCGTGTTGACCCACAGCACGCGCGCAATCGCATCCGGCCGGTCTTCCAGCGGGAGTGACGCAGTGGTGACAGCGTTAAAGCGGTTCTCTCCATGCGTATTGTCCAGGTCACGGCTGCCCACGCGGACAGAAACATCCACCGTACGCTCGTGCCGTTTGATATTGGCCATCAGCGCACCGTTGCTGCCGATAATGACCGACCCAAACTCTTCATTGCCCGCATAGCTGATGAAGTAAGGCGCAGGATCAGCCTTGTGCAGAGAGGTCATGGCGCGATCCAGTTCCTGCTGCAACGTGCGCAGCAATACCGGATCAGTAGCGCCTTGCGCGGCAGTCTGCCCCACCAATACCGGGGCAACAAAAAGAGTAGATAGAAGACAGAGAAATAAAGACTTCAAGAATGACATGGCTATTAAAGAGTGTACCTCAAGCGTTAGACGCTCGAAATGTTACCTTAGGTAGCGCTTACCGTTCTTAACGCTTCCTTCTTCTCAGGCCGGGATCACCGCAGAGGGCGCAGAGTACGCGGAGAAAAATCGGTTACAGGCCATTTACGATGCGCTTATAGCGCTCTTTAAGGCGTAAAACGTGGAAATTGATGAGTAGCCCTAGCCTCTTGCCGCTGAGTTTCAGGTACGACAGTAATTGCGCGTCATGGATGGGAATAAGTTTCTCAACAGCTTTTAGTTCGACAATTACCAGATCTTCTACAAGAAGATCCATCCTATAAGCAACATCTATGCAGATTCCACGGTACTGAATCGGGAGTGGAACCTGAGCTTGGACTTTTAATCCCCTGCTGCTCAGTTCATAGCTTAAGCATGCCTGATAAGCGCTCTCCATCAACCCTGGCCCCAGAGCTGTGTGAACAGCGATTGCAGCGTCAAGAATGATCGCGCTGATCTGATTCTCTCGCTTCTCTGCGACCTCTGCGTTCTCTGCGGTAAAATTTCATTTCCCAGCAGGCTTCCACCGCAATATCGGCTTCCTCGCCGCCGCCGTCTCATCCAGCCGCTTCACGCGCGTGGTATGCGGCGCGGTTTTCACCAGCTCAGGATCTTCCTCTGCTTCGCGGGCAATTGACTTCATTGCATCAATCAGCAAGTCCAGTTCTTCCACCGATTCGCTCTCCGTCGGCTCAATCATGATTGCGCCATGCACCACTAGCGGGAACGAGACTGTATAAGGATGGAAGCCGTAATCAATCAGCCGCTTCGCAATGTCGCCAGTCTTTACGCCCTTTTGTTCCTGGATGCCGTCACTAAAAACCACTTCGTGCATCGACGGGCTGTTGTACGGCAGCTCGTAATCGCCCTCAAGTTTTTTGCGGATATAGTTTGCATTCAGCACCGCATCTTCCGTGGTCTGTCGCAGGCCGTCCGGACCATTCGCCAGCGTGTAAGCCAGCGCGCGAACATGCATGCCATAGTTTCCGTAAAACATGCGGACGCGTCCTACTGATTTCGGGCGATCATACTCAAAAGCCAGCGTGCCATCAGCGTGCTCCACAATCACCGGTTTCGGCAGGAATGGTTCGAGGATTTTCTTGCAAGCCACCGGCCCGGATCCCGGACCGCCTCCGCCATGCGGCGTGGAAAAAGTTTTGTGCAGGTTCAGGTGCATCACGTCCACGCCAAAATCCCCCGGACGCGTCTTGCCCACCAGCGCATTCATGTTCGCGCCATCCATATAAAGCAGGCCGCCTTTTTCATGCAGGATGTCAGCGATCTTGTGGATCTCCTGCTCAAAAATGCCCAGCGTGTTGGGATTGGTCAGCATCAGCCCGGCAACGTCTTCATTCATCTGTGCTGCCAGCGCGCTCACGTCCACCATGCCGCGCGAATTTGATTTCAGGTTCTCTACCGCGTACCCGCAAATTGCGGCGGTAGCGGGATTGGTACCATGCGCGGAATCCGGAATCAGAATCTTCTTGCGCGGATTCCCTTTCGATTGCAGATAAGCATGCATCAGCAGAATGCCGGTCATCTCTCCGTGCGCGCCCGCGGCGGGCTGCAGCGTAATGGCATCCATGCCAGTGATATCGAGCAGGCAGTCCGAGAGCGTCTTCATCACACGCATCGCGCCCTGTGATATTTCCGCCGCCTGATAAGGATGCGCATTGGCCAATCCCGGAAAGCGCGCTACCACCTCATTCACGCGCGCGTTGTACTT
>DASZMF010000044.1:0-10706 GCA_035552035.1 Candidatus Angelobacter sp. | reverse complement strand
TTTTCCAACAGGCTGGACTGCGTCACTACCACGGCAGCTTGCGCATCTTCGAGCATGTATCTCATCCGCTCGGCGGGATAGCCTGGGTCAAGGGGCAGATAGGCTCCTCCGGCCTTCAACACACCGAACAACGCCACGACCATTTCCGGGCTGCGTTCCACACAGATTCCCACCCGCACTTCTGGCCCAACGCCGCGAATCCTTAAATAATGTGCGAGCCGGTTCGACTGCTGATCCAGTTGGCGGTAAGTTAGCTGCTTATCTGCGAAGATGAGCGCTATCCCATGAGGCGACTTTTCAGCCTGAATTTCAAAGAGATGGTGGAAAGATAGCTCCTGCGAGTAATCCGCTCGGGTGTTATTCCATTCGAACAGCAATTGCTGTCGCTCCGAATCAGTAAGAAGCGAAAGGATTGAAATCTTTCGTTCAGGATTTGCCAAAATGGCCCTGAGCAGGTTTTCGTAGTGGCCAAGCATCCGCCGAACGGTACATGAATTGAATAAACCGGTGTTGTAGACCAAATCGATCAGAAGTTGGTCATGAACCTCGGTTACGTTGAGGTCGAGTTCATGCTCGGCTGAGCTTACGGGAGGTGGAAGCAACAGGGCTGTCAGTCCATGCATGGCAGGCAGACTGACGCTGCGTTCTATATTGAAAGTTGTGTTGACGATGGGTGACCGACCTGGATTGCGGATGGGATTTAGTTTTTCAATGAGTCGCGTAAGGGGATAAGCCTGATGCTCGTAGGCTTCAACTAAAGTCTCTCTGATTCCGGCCAGATAGTCGATAAAGGCCGGGTTGCCATCGTCAGTCGTTTTGAGCGAGCTTCGTACGGGAACCAGATGGGCACAGTATGCCACTAAGTTCTCACTTCCGGGCGCGTACCGTCCGGAAACCGGGAATCCGAGCACTATATCGTCCTGGCAGGTGGTGCGGTGGAGAAAAATAAGGTACCCGGCCAGAAGAGTCATGAACAGCGTGCATCCTTGCTGTTTGCTCAACTGCTTCAAGCTTCGGGAGAGATTGGCATCCAGTGTGAGGCTTTCCCTTGCTCCCTCGTAAGTCTTCACCGCGGGTCTGGGATAATCTGTCGGCAATTCCAACACGGGAAGTTCCCTGGAGAATCGATCCATCCAATAGCGCTCATCGGCCGCTATTTCGGGACTGTTGTCTTCAATCAACTGCCATTGCACGTACTCAGCCAGGCGCATCGATGAAGGCAGTTGAGGATCCATGGCTGTGCATTCGGCCGTATAAAGCGAAATCATTTCCTGCACGATCAGCCCGATGGACCAGCCGTCAATCAGGATATGGTGCGTTGTCAGCACCAGAATGTGCTTCTGTTCGCGAGTCTTGAGAACGTTCGCGCGCCAAAGTGGCGCACTGGCCAGGGCAAAGGGGCGCAGATTTTCCTGCGTAAGCCACTCCGCCACTTTTGTCTGTTGCTCCGCGGAATCCAGGTCGGAGAAGTCGATTAAAGGCATTTCGACTGTCAGCCCGGGAAGAATCTCTTGCACCTTGTCGACAGGGTTGATCTGAGTGCGCAGGGCATCATGTCGCTCCGCAACTTTTTGCAGAGCGCGCCGCAGCACTGCAAGGTGAAGCGGTCCCTGTAGCTTCAGGGCAATCGTGTCGTGCTTCGCCTGCCCCATCTGCTCCAGGAGCCAGAGATTTTTCTGGGAGGCTGTCAGGGGTACAGTTTCCACATCCGGTGTTTTTAGTCTGCTCTCATGTGATGAGGATGTATCCTCGGAAGTTAGCGGGAAGTTGCGGGGCGCACTCGCTGCCGGATTGCCAACTGTTCCGAATGACGCTGCGGCTGCCATTGCGTGCTTAACAGGTTCCTGCCGCGGAGTAATTTCTGCTTCTGTTTTTAGGGCCTCGGCTTTCAGGGACTCTGATTTTGCTACTCCTGCAGTCGAACGCCAGGCTTCCAACTGCTGCAACATGACCCGTGACATCACTTCGAGCTGTTGCGCTACGATTCTTTCAAGCGGCGTCTCAGGCGCATGGGATGTGGCGCGGCCATGGATCGCATGTAAAGCCGTCACCGTGTGGGCAGGGGAAGTTGGTGGTGTCTCTTTCTCAATGCGCTGCTGAGTTATAACCACTTCCGGCGGCAGGTTCAGGTCGATGTAAGTTGCGATGGCACCCAGAGTCGTGAGGTCTTCAAACATCTGGCGGATCGTAAGGTGAACGCCAAACGTCTTCTCAAGGGTTCGAACCGCCTCCAGAAGAACCAGGGAATCAGCGCCCATTTCGAGAAGAGGAGCGTGAATGTTGATTTCAGCCAGATCCAGTCCAAGGAGCCTGGCTACGATGCCGCTGATGGTTCCCAGAATATTGTTTCTTCTGCTCGCAGTGGCCTGCGACATGGCTTGAGACTCGACCGTCCAAGCTTCAATTTCAGCTTTCACTGCTGGCTCTTTCGTGTTGGGGTTAAGAGGAAATCCATTGTCGGCGGGTAGAAAATTATTTTGCGCGGTTGCTCCGTTTGGACCGTGCGATGATTCCATCCAATAGCGCTGCCGCTCAAAAGGATATGTAGGCAGTGATACACGATCGCGTCGATATTCCCGGTCAAAACCTGCCCAGTCCACGTCCACACCCTGCACATACAGCTCTCCCAGACTTTCCAGCAACGGCGTCCAGTCGCTCTGTCCCGGCTTTAAGGAGGGCAGCCATATTCCCGCATCCTTAGGTACGCATCGTTTGCCCATGGCGAGCAGGGAAGGCGTCGGCCCGATTTCCAGAAAAATCTCATGGCCTCCCGCCGAAAGCGTTTCGATTCCTGCAGCAAATTGGATCGTCGCGCGAAGATGGTTTCGCCAGTATCCAGCATCGGGAACCACGTCATCCTGCAGACGCATACCGGTAACGTCTGAAATGAAAGGCAGACTAGGACTTTTGAATTGCACCTGTCGCGCTGCCTGTTCAAAAGGATCAAGCACCGGTTCCATGAAGGGTGAATGAAAGGCGCGTGAGCTGGATAGCAATTGTGTGACAATGCCTTCGGCTTTCAAAGACTCCAGTATTGTTTGGAGCAATCCCGGCTCACCGGAAATCACAGTGTTGCGCGGACCATTGATGGCAGCGATGGATACCTGACCATGATGCGAATGAATGGCTGCGGTCACGCGCGCTTCGTCGGCGAGCACCACCGCCATTTGGCCTTCACCGGACCGTGATTGTATAAGCCGCGCGCGCTGGGCAATAAGCCTGAGTCCCTCTTCCAGTCCGAATACGCCTGCTGCATAAGCTGCAGCATAGGCCCCCACACTGTGACCCATGACTGCATCTGGCCTGATGCCCCAGGTACGCCAGAGTTCAGTCAGCGCGCACTGCAAGGCAAAGAGCGCCGGTTGCGTATATGTGGTTTCATCCAGCGGCGATGCTTTTCCGGTAGGGGGATATAAAACCGAAAGCAGTGGCTGCTCCAGTTCACCCCGCAAAATTTCATCGCACGTTTCCAGCGTTTTTCGGAAGGCTGGTTGTGTCTCAAATAATTCGCGCGCCATACCGGCATACTGCGAGCCCTGGCCTGTATATAGAAATGCAATCTTCGGTTGCTCTCTATGGTGCGCCTTGCGAATACGGCTACCAGTCTGCTTGTGTGCAGCGATGGCAGTCCGCAACCGAGCTGACAACTCTCCTGATGTGGCGCCAATCGCCGTCAGCCGCTCGCCGAAATGGGCCCTTCCTGTATTTGCGGTGAAACAGACGCTCTGAGCAGGTAACTCAGGATGAGCATCAAGGTGATTGGCATAGCGGATACAAAGTTCCAACAGGCTGTTTTCAGTCTGCGTTGACAGGCTAAGAATGTGGAGCGGACGCTCGATGTCATCCGGCGTCTTTTCCCGCGGTGTTATCGCAGCTTCTTCCAAAATTACATGTGCGTTCGTGCCACCAAAACCAAAAGAACTCACCCCAGCTATACGGTTTCCGTTGGTTGTGGTCCATGGCTGCAAGCTGGTGGGAATCATCAGCGCCATGTTCTCCAGCGGAATGCGGGGATTGATTCTGTTCAAATGCAAATGGGGAGTGAGTCTTCGATGTTGCAGACACAGTGCTGCTTTCATCAGTCCGGCTATACCTGCTGCCGCCTCCAGATGACCTATGTTGGTTTTCACTGAGCCGATGGCACACTGATTTTCCGGAAGACGATTTTCCTTCAATACCTCCCACAACGATTGCACTTCAATTGGATCGCCCAGGGCCGTGCCGGTGCCATGTGCTTCGACATAACTGATTTGGTTGGCCGTAACTCCGGCGTCTTCCATCGCCTGCCGCACGACTGCCTGTTGCGCGGGGCCATGCGGAGCAGTGAGACCATTGCTGCGGCCATCCTGATTCACCGCCGAACCTTTCACCACAGCCACAACAGAATCACCGTCCCACAGCGCGTCAGAAAGCAGCTTAAGTACCACGATGCCGCAGCCTTCTCCTCGCACATACCCATCGGCGGATGCGTCAAATGTTTTGCAGCGGCCATCTGCGGCCATCATTTGCGCCTTTGAGAAAGCCCGCGTCAGCTCTGGAGAAAGAATCAGATTCACGCCGCCGGCCAGTGCCATATCGCATTCCCCCATGCGCAGGCTGCGGCACGCCATGTGAACAGCTACAAGCGAGGATGAACATGCCGTATCCAGGGCCAGGCTTGGTCCCTTGAGGTCGAGAAAATAGGAGAGGCGGTTGGCCGCAATGCTAAAGGCGTTGCCAGTTGCGGCATAAGCATCCAGGTTGTCGGGTGCGGCAAATTGGAATTGACGGTAGTCATTATTGCTGATGCCAACAAAGATGCCCGTTGAACTTCCCGCGAGTTTATCTGGCGCTTTGCCGGCATTTTCCAGCGCTTCCCAGGCAACTTCCAGCAACAGCCGCTGCTGTGGGTCCATGCGCGCGCCTTCCCGTGGAGAGATGCCGAAGAACTGCGGATCGAACAAATCCACACGCGGCAAAAAGCCACCCCAGTGCGTAGTTTCAGCAGCGTTCGAGTGGAGTGAACTCTCTTGCCAACGTCCGGCCGGAACTTCGGTGATGGCATCGCGCCCGTCTTGCAGAAGTTGCCAGAAAGATTCGGGATTGGCGGCGCCAGGGAAGCGGCAACCCATACCGATGATCGCAACCGGCTCTCTCTCCCTTCTTCCGGCCGGCTCACAGTTGCCGTTTAACGCAGTGGCATCATGAGGATCCGCTAAGTACCGAGCCAGCCGGTCAATCGTGGGATATTCCCAGGCCATGGTGGGCGAAAGCTGAATTTGCAACCACTCGTTCAAATCTCCACTCAGCATGGCCGCTCCTGATGAAGAGAGGCCATAGCTGGCAAACGGCTCACAGATATCAATCTCGCAGCGGTCGATTCCAAGCTGCTCGGAAAGATGAACAACCAACCATTCTCGGATAGCTTCCGCCGTTGCCATTTTCCTTGGCGAAACTTTTGGCGACCCTGAATCGCGGCCTTCCTCAATCGTCCCGTTGCGGTGGCCGTTGGTAAGTGGAGAATCCATTAGTCTTTTCCCCATGCGGGCAAATCTCCCGCTAGAAAGGCTTTCCGGCACGCGGAGCGTCTGAGCTTGCCGCTCGACGTTTTGGGAATGCTTCCGGCTTTTACCAGTTGAATTGCGTGAGTTTGGAGGTCATGATTTTCAGCTACGCTGCGGCGTATGCTTTGGATGATTGCCTTGGAGTCGCTTGGTGCGCCTTCTTGAGTAGCTACGCTTCCATCTGTCGGCGCAACAGTTGACCGCGCACTTCGATGGAAGCGTTCAATTTCCACCACAATGACCAGACGTTCCTGGGCATCCACCTCAATGGAAAAGACCGCGCAACCTCCAAGTCGAATCGCCGGATGGCTCCGTTCCACAGTTTGTTCGATATCCTGTGGATGGTGGTTGCGTCCCTCAATGATAATCAGGTCTTTGAGCCGCCCGGCAACAAACAACTCTCCGTCCCTGAAAAATCCCAGGTCTCCAGTCCGTAAAAACGGTCCTTCTCCCGTGTTTGCCAGAAACGCATGAAAGGTTTGGCTGGTCTCTTCGGCCCGGTTCCAATAACCCTGAGTAATGTTGGGGCCTGAAAGCCATATTTCTCCCACCCGGTCAGCGGGGCACTCAGCCAGAGTTTCAGGGTTGACAATGACCATTCTCTCGTCCAGCCACGCCTTCCCGCAGCCTACAAGAATGCGCGTTGCTGCAGTTTCAATCGGGGCTACGCTTACTCGGTCACGCTCAAAACTTCCGGCATCCACGGCTTGCAGAACCGGGCGGTCCGCCTTCATGCCACCAGAAGCAAACAGTGTGGCTTCGGCCAGGCCGTAGCAGGGATAGAACGCCTCGGAACGGAACCCGCATTCTTTAAATGTTTCCGTGAATCTTTTCAGGGTGTCAGCGCGGATAGGCTCAGCACCGTTTGAGGCCAGCCGCCAACTACTTAAGTCAAGGCTCGCTCGCTGCTCCGCAGTCACCTTGCGAACGCATAGATCGTAGGCAAAGTTAGGTCCGCCGCTTACGGTCGCACGATTGCGGCTGATGGCTTGCAGCCAGCGAAAAGGCTTCTGCAAAAAAGACAATGGAGACATGAGAATGGTGGGAACACCGGCACATACAGGCACCACCACAGACCCGATCAAACCCATGTCGTGGTAAAGCGGCAACCAGCAGACATAAATAGAGTCTTCCTTAAGTTCGAAGGCGTGCCGGAGCATGCGCGCGTTATGGAGGAGATTGCCGTGGCTCACCATCACGCCTTTGGGCCGGCTCGTTGAGCCCGAGGTGTATTGCAGAAAGGCCAGCGTATTCGCTTGCAGCTCAGGAAATTTCCAGGTTTGCGCCAGATCAAGTGAGAGAGATTCAGTGTCGAGCCAGCGTAATGTTTCGAGCGTTGGCTCATCGCCAAGAGAGGAGCTCAAGCGAGCCAGAATGTTCGTTGACGTGAGCGCGTACCCGGCTTGCGAGTCGGCTACAATCTCCCGCAATCGTTCCAGGGTTCGGTTCGGTCGAGGCGGATAGATCGGTACCGCAATTGCTCCTGCATAGAGGCAGCCGAAGAAAGCTGCAACATACTCAAGACCTGATGGATAGAGCAGCAGCACTCGCTCACCCGCGGCGTCCAGCTCTTGCAGTGCGGACGCAATCGAGCGCGCGCGCTGGTCCAACTCAGCATAGGTAAGAGAGCTCTCACTCTCGTCATCTTCCAGGAAGGTGCAGGCTCGCTGCTCCGGCTGGTGCAAAGCTCTATCGCGTAGAAGCTCGACTAAAGTGTCGGGATTGAAATCCCGATCGATCTGCTTTCCGGATTGCATCCTACTACCGCCGTGAACTGGGGTGGTGCATGGCGCCGTTTGGATCTGATTTTCTTCAAACTGAGGCATGTTTTTCCGCTTAGCTTGCAGCCCAATAACGAATCCGGGCGAGGGTCATTGCGTGGTTTTGACAGCGTTGGTCAGATACTGCAGAGATTAGCGAGCTAACAGAACAGGCTCTTTCAGGATTGATTGACTACAGTATTCATCAGGCAGGTTTCAGGGTTCAGTCCGCGGCAGCCGCAGAAGCTTTTTCAGTCTTTGAATGACGGCCTGCGGGCGCGCCAGTTCGTTTCGGTATCGGGCGACTGTCGGCCACGTGACTGACATGAGCCTTCAAATGGGCGATCATCTCACCAGCATCGTCCGTGATCAGCATCAGGCTGGCTACGTGGTCCATCTCGCCCGCGCTGATTGTGCCGGCAGTGACCATTTGCTTCACTACATCGAGCAATGGCTTCCAGTATTCGCGCCCTATAAAGATGATCGGAAGAGGCAGGAGTTTTCTTGTTTGAATGAGCGTCAATACTTCAAACAGTTCATCCAGAGTGCCCAGCCCTCCTGGTAATACCACCAGGGCGTAGGAGTTGCGCAAGAGCATTACCTTGCGGACGAAAAAATAACGGAACGAGACTGAACGGTCTATGTAGTTATTACGGGTTTGCTCAAGAGAGAGCCGAATGCGGCAGGCAATGCATTTGCCGCCGGCTTCGCGGGCACCACGACTTGCAGCTTCCATCAATCCCGGGCCGCCGCCGGTCATGACAGTGTGTCCATTTTCAGCCAGGGCCACGCCTACAGCGCGGGCTGCGGCGTACTCTTGTGATTGAGCGGTCAACCGCGCTGAGCCAAAAACCGTAATGCACGATTCCACCGGATGGAATGCATACATTCCCTGGACAAAATCCCACATCACCCGCAGGAGCAAAACAAGCTGACGTTTTACGCGAATCATAATATTCCCAGACGGAGACCCACAACCGCCAAAAAATTAGTGACTGTTATTCGATATACGCTTTAGGGGATGGCTCAGTCCCAGGAAGGAGCTGCAAACAACTTGGGAGAGTCCATACGAATAAAGGTGGGAGTTTCTTGTTTTTTGATAAGTACCACTCAAGGTTTCTCACCCGCCGCACCTCGCCATTTGTTCCGCGCGAAGGCCCTGCCTCACTGCGAGGAACGTATTTCTAAGGAATGAAAAGGGAAAAGGCTGGCGCGGAATCACATTTCGATTGGTTGCATAAATAACAGCGAGTTCCGCATCATCTCTAGACGCGACGGGCTTTCTGTTTCAATAAAAGGAAAATGTGCCGGCATCAAAATAGGAAGGGCGTTCACAGAGGTCGAAGCGGCAAGCTGCCGCCCTTTAAGGCGCGAATTGAGAGTGGAAAATTCGCCCTTACAGTTCCATCATCCAAAAAATCTGAATCAATCTAATATTGATCCTTGCACAGTGTCAAGTCCCATTTTTGCACTCACAAGCACTCCTCAACTTCATTTTTGCCCCGGGTACTTCAATGACGAGAAACGCCCCCCTGAATGCGGGCGAGTGTTCCTCGTCATCTCCATTTATCGAAACGCTCAGTTTAGAAGTGTCCGCTCTGAGTGAAGGTCTGGCCTCCAGTTGTATAGGTTGTGGTGAAAGTGTCACCAGTTGTAGGGTGCGCTGTGCCAGTGCCGCCCATCTGAGCGTCAAACAGCCAGCCAGTTCCAGCGCTTAGCGTTTGTCCGGCTGCCAGGTTGAACTGGTATGTGATTGTGGTTGCCGTGCTGCTGTGGCTCTGAACAATTGGTGAACCCACGGTATTGAACTGTCCGTTAAAAGTAATTCCTCCAGTGTTGTGCACGGTAATCGTGATCGATAAAGCGGTAATCGCCGCGGTATTACTCAGCTTGAGCCCCTGGTCATCAAAGAACGGACTGTTGGAGTTGACCACAGGTGTCGCCGTTACTCCGCCAGTACCTGTGCCGGTTGCGCCAGTTACAGCGAAGCTGACTGCATTGCTGGTTTTGCCGGCAACCGCAACTGTCACGTTTACCGCTCCAGCTGCGATGTTAGGCACAGCAACGCTCAGCGAACTCACAGTAGCTGCGGTCACTGTAGCGGTAGAAGCACCAAAGGTGACCGTGTTGGCATTTGCCGTGGTGCTGAAGTTGCTGCCGCTGATAGTGATTGAAGCGCCAGGAGCGCCGGATGTAGGAGCAATGGATGTAATAGCCGGGGTGGGAGTCGTCACTCCAGTGACAGTGAAGCTGACCGCATTGCTGGCTTTGCCTGCAACCGCAACGGTCACGTTTACCGCTCCCGCTACGATATTCGGTACAGCGATCGTAAGCGATGTTGCGGTAGCCGCGCTCACAGTTGCTGTGGCTGTCCCGAATGTAACAGTGTTGGCACTAGCCGTGGTGCTGAAGTTTGTTCCCGCAATTGTGACAGAAGCGCCCGGGGCCGCTGATGCAGGCGTAATGGAACTGATGGTCGGAGTTGGTGCAACAGTTCCTCCGCCAAGAGGGAATTGGATGGTCGCCAACAACTGCTGCTTTGCAGCCAGAGCTGGCGTGGCGTCATAAGCGTTATCAAGCAGAGCAAGAGAATCTTCGCCGTTCAACGCCCAGTAGGTCCAGCTCATTGAAGGTCTGGCGCCAATGAATTGCACCAGATTGCTGAACCATTGTCCTTCCGATCCAGCAGCCGTATTTTGCACGTCAGGTGCAGTGTTGCCGGTGCCAAACTCACCCACCCAAAGAGGAGCAATATTGTTGTTGTGGATGAAAGCCCATTCCTTGGTCCACTGTGCCTGCAAGCTGGCGGTGGTGGTGGTGCTATTGAACCAGGGCTGCTGAAAGACCGTTGGACCGTAATCGTGGGCTGAGTAAACCAGTTGGTTCGGAACATTCAAGACAACAGGGAACTGAGTTACGCCCTGCAGATTTCCGCCCCACCAATCGCAGTCGCCGTTAAAGCAATCAATGCCTTCAACAAAAATGAGCAAGTGCGGATTCACGCCAAGCACGGCATTACCGGCACGCTCCGCTGCGAGCCGCCAGTCATTCGTTGTGGTGCCGCAGCCCCAGCAGGATCCGCCGCTGGTGGCGTTGTGCGGCTCATTGCGCAGGTCTATGCCGATGACCGTTGTGTTATTCAAATACCGGTTCGTCAGCAAGACCCAATCGTTGATCCAGGCAGTTTCCGGATACGCGGTGGTATACCAGAGGCCACTGGCTTCCGCAGAGTCTCCTGCTTCTGAGCGATGGTTATCCAGAATCACGCGCAAGCCAATCGATCCAGCAAAGGTAATGATTTTGTCCAGAATTTGCAGTGAGTTCAGGCCTTGCAGATCGGTATTGATCGGCGCGCCATTGTTGAAACTGAGATTTGTGGGAACCGGGTTGGATTCCACCATCT
>DASZMF010000043.1:0-3480 GCA_035552035.1 Candidatus Angelobacter sp. | reverse complement strand
TCCGTGGAACGCGCCGTAAAACGCGACGATCCCCTGCCGCTTGGTGTGATAGCGCGCCAGCTTCATCGCAGCTTCCACGGCTTCCGTGCCGGAGTTGCCGTAATAAGCGCGGATGGGCCCAGACATCGGAGCCACTTTGCTTAGGCGCTCAGCCAGCGTAATCATGCTCTCATAATAAAAATCCGTGCCAGACATGTGGATCAACTCAGCTGCTTGCTTCTGAATGGCTTCCACCACATGCGGATGGCAATGCCCCGTCGATACAACGGCGATTCCAGCGGAGAAATCGAGAAATTCGTTGCCATCAACATCTTCAATCATCACGCCGCGGCCGCGCTTGGCCACCAGCGGATACGACCGCGTGTATGAGGGCGAAATATATTTTTGGTCGCCCTGTAGAATTGCCTGCGCCTTGGGACCGGGCAGCTTAGTCTTAATTTTTGGGCCGGCCTGGGAAATAGTTTGCGTTGCCATGTTCAATCCTCTTTTCAAATCGGTTGCGCGTGGATGCTTTCAGCCTCTGTCTAGTCGAAAACTAAAAACAGGCTGATGAAAAATGTGAGGAAGGAAAACGGCGTTAGTCGCCGGCGAAGAGATTTGCGCGCGCATGCGAGGGCAATACCGCCAGATAGCGGCGCGGGCAGACCAGAAAGTCCACCCAGCAAGCCAGCGTGCTTTTGGGCCCGCGTGGTGCAAACCATGATGTGCGTTGTGCTGTCATCTACTCCTTTATTATAGCTTGAAAACATGCTCTAAAAACCGCGCTGTTGGCGTTACCAGAGTGCATTTCCCTGCACAATTTGCGCTGTCTGGCGCACGCCTATCGACGGAATCGCCCAAGAGCCTCATGATGGTACTTGCAATAAAAGCAGTTACAAATAAAAGCACTTTAGAAAATAAAAGCCGTTAGAAATCTCAAACATGACTGTCCTTCAGCAACAGCAGCGCTCGCGGATCATAGTGGCCTTCGCCCTGCTCTATGTTCTTTGGGGCTCAACCTATCTAGCCATGCGCGTCATCGTGCGCGATATGCCGCCTTACGTCGCAGGAACCGTGCGCTATCTGACTGCTGGGCCCATCATGCTGGCCGCGCTGGCTCTCATGGGACGAAAGGTCCGCCTCACCCGCTCCGACCTGCGCCGCCTGCTGGTCATCTCCATTCTTCTCCTCTCCACCGGCAACATCGGCGTGCTCTGGGGAGAGGAATATGTTGCCAGCGGACTGGCTTCGCTCATCGTTGCCCTGGTTCCACTCTGGGTTGTGATGATCGAAGCCTGGGGCTTTCGCTCTGGACGCATGACTTCCAAAGGCCTGTTCGGATTGGCCCTCGGAATCGTCGGCCTGGTCGTGCTGCTCTGGCCGCGCATCGCCTCCGGCGGCCACCTGGGACGGCTGGAACTTTATGGCAGCGCCATCCTCGCCGGCGCGTCTTTTCTCTGGGCGCTGGGCTCTATCTTTTCCCATCGCTACCATCTGAGTGTTGACGTTTTTGTCTCCGCCGCCTGGCAAATGACTTTGGCCGGAGCCGTCAATGGCGTCATCGCTCTGGCCTTCGGCCAGTTCCCCAAGACCCACTGGACTTCCTCCGCACTTTACGGCATCGCTTATCTCGTGGTGTTTGGCTCCTGGGCCGGATACTCCGCTTACATCTATCTACTGGAGCACGTGCCCACGCCCAAAGTCGCGACCTATGCGTATGTAAACCCCATCGTCGCAGTCTTTCTCGGATGGATCATTCTGCACGAGCGCGTAGATCTATACATGCTTCTTGGGACAGCTATCATCATCGCCTCAGTAGCGCTGGTGAATACCTCAAAGCTGAAGAACATAGCAGCCGCAGCAGAGCCGCAAGCCCAGCCAGACACAGCCAAAGTACGCGCGACCTAGCTTAAAAGCGGTTAACCTTAAAGCGCCGAAGTGAGCTCGCGCAGATCAGCGTTATCTGTGCGAATCAGTGGTAAAGGGTTTGGTTTTAGCCCTTCAATTTACCAAATTACCAACTTACTCATTTACCAAATCCGCTCAATCCGCGTCCATCAGTTGTAAGCTCTTGCTTTTCAATTCCGGCGATTACCAATTTTGGCAATTCTGGCAATCTTTTGTGACCCTCAGCCTGTTCTCTCAGCCGAATACCCCCACCCGGGGGTAAGGCGTTCTGTTGCAAACAAAAGCTAAAGTGCCATTCAACTGCCTTATGACTGTCTTGTCGAAGCTCTTTTTCCTGCTGCTTTTGCTTTTGTTCCTGCTGCTTTTGCTTTTGGTTAAGCTGAATGCTGATTGCTGACGGCTGAATGCTTATTTTTCAAACGTCCTGAGACGCTGCCAGAGTATAGAGAGGTTATATTTGTGAATCAATAAGGAAGAAGTACATCTTGACAAGAGAAATCTGGCGGAAATTTTTGTCTAAATTAATTAAGAACTAACTGCCAGTTAGCTTTTTCAATTACTAAATTACCAACTTACCCATTGACCAAATCCCCTGAATCCGTTCAATCCGTGTTCATCCGTGGTAAGTTTTCCGCCCTTAAACCTGCTTATACCTGAAGCAATCCACCAGATGGTCATTCACCATGCCCACGGCCTGCATGAACGCATAACAAATCGTCGGACCCACGAATTTGAATCCGCGTTTCAGCAGGTCTTTGCTCATGGCGTCTGATTCCGTTGTGCGTGCCTGGATCTCACTGCGGTCTTTCAACTTATGCTTGATCGTCGAGCCGCCGGTGAACTGCCATATGTATTTATCAAAGCTGCCAAACTCTTTTTGTACGGCCAGAAAAGCCTTGGCATTTTGCACGGCTGAAGCAATCTTCAATTTATTGCGGACGATCCCCGCATCACCCATGAGCTCCTTCAATTTCTTCGCGTCATATTTGGCAATGCGCGCTGGATTGAAATGGCTGAAAGCCTTCCGGTAAGCCGTTCGCTTGTTCAAAATGGTGGACCAGCTCAAGCCGGCCTGCGCGCCTTCCAGGATCAGGAACTCAAACAGCACTCGGTCATCGTGCTGCGGCACGCCCCATTCTTCATCATGGTAGGCAATCATCGGCGGTGTGCTGGCCCAAAAGCAGCGGCTCTCGTCCAAATATTTCTCCTTTTATACAGCGGCTTTATATAGCGCGGCGTTAGCGAGTTTGCCCAGCGTAAACAGCGGCCTCAACCGCCTTCATCTGTACTTCCACGCCGCTCAACACGGCATTGCCAGAAAGCGGATCGCGATGGTTCTCATCCATCAGGGCATTCAGGTTCGTACCTGGACGAATCGCCGCCACTTCCATGCTCGCACCCGGCTGACCGTGACCCCAGCCGTGCGGCAGGCTCACCACTCCAGGCATCATCTCATCGCTGATTTCAACTTCAACTTCAACCGTGCGGCTGCCCTGCGCAATGCTGGCTCGCTCGCCATCTTTCAAACCCAGCCGCGCGGCGTCTGCGGGATTCACCATCGCAGTGCATGCGGCGGCTTTCGCCAGCACAGGA
>DASZMF010000042.1:0-1906 GCA_035552035.1 Candidatus Angelobacter sp. | reverse complement strand
TTTTCTCTCGACGATATTTGTCTTCGCCTTATTTCCTGATGCGCGCGGCCTTTCGCTTGCAGCCTTCGTTCTGCTGGCGCCAATCACCTACTTTGTGGAATATGAATGCTGGACCGAACCGCTGCTTTGGATGCTACTTTGCGCCACAGTTTATGCCGCAGTAAAAAGGCCGCGCTGGCTGCCGCTGGCGCTCGGTCTCTTCCTAGCCTCAAAGCAATATAACTTTCTTGCACTGCCATTTATCGGCTATCTTGTCCGGCCCTTCTCGTGGAAAACGTACTGGAAGTTGCTTGTTCAATCGCTTGGCGTCGCCCTGGCGACAGTCCTGCCCTTTGCGATATGGAATTTCCGCGGGTTGTGGCACGATCTCATTCTGAATGTTTTTGCCGTGCCGGTTCGTCAGGATGCACTTAGTTTTGCCATCCGCTTTCCGCTCTACGCGAAGATCGGCCGGCTTCTCCTGCTTGCGTTTGTCGTTTGGGCGGCGCGGCGCGGAACCCAACACGCGGCAATGTTTGCGGCTGCTTACGGAATGGCGCTAATGCTGTTTTTTTCTGCCAGCAAAATGGCTTTTCTTAACTATTATTTTCTGATCGCGCTTGCGCTTTGGCTTACGGCGGCATCGCTATGGCCTGCCAGAAGAGCGCAGTTGCGGGACAAAGAGCGTCAATTGACCGTCACTTGACGCACTTACGGCATCTCAGAAAATAACGTTCCGGCAAACGGAATTTAACTTGCGACCGACAGATGGCTCCGTGAGGTGCGTCGGGATCCATAGGGACTGTCGATTTCGCCGGAATTTCCATTTTGGCATTCTCCAGTTCGAGGTCAGCCTACGCCCGGGCGCCATCAACGCCCGTTCGACCAGAACGCAAGAATGCCCCGCAATGATGATCGCCTGTGAAACATGGCCATCCCCTGCCGAACAGGAATTAGCCACAACCTGGTCGAAGAGCAACTGGGTTTCGCCTCGTTTCTCTCTTTTCGAAAGATCCAATACCGTGTTCCTCGCCAGACTTTCTCTCCATCGAACTTAAGTCCGGTTCTGCAAGACCGCTGCTCCGCTTCAGGCCCCGGCTGTGCAGGCACAATCAACGTCCCAATATCTTCCTTTGCGTCCAGCAGTTGCATCGTCGGGCAGTTTGCCGGAACAAAAGCCCAGCGTTGAGGGTAGTGTTCGTTCACATAATCGAGCGAAAGCCAGAAAGGGCTCACCAGCATCTGCCGATTGTCACCAATCACAGACTCCAAGAATGCAGTGTCTTCTTTTGCCCGCAATGTGTTGTCCTTCTGTATCTGCCAAATAGACGTCGTAGTACCGACCCCCACGACAAAACACATTGGGACCAGCAGACTTTGTACAGCCGGCCCCCGATCTCGCGTCCAAAGGGTTATCGTCACTCCCCAGAGCATCGCTACGAAAGGCTCCATTAACAGAAGAGCATGAATCCCGCGATGATTCCACACCGCGTACACGCAAAGATCCGCGATGAGCAACAGACTCACGGCCAAAGCCACGCCAAGAGCAAACGCGTCACGCTTCTGTCGCCACATCCAGACACCCAAAGGAATTCCACTGAGCAGAAACAGCACTGTCAGGCGTTCCATGGGGCCAGTGAAGTCTCGCAACGCTATCAACGAATACAAGTTCGAAATGAATTTGTGCCCGACCGCTGCCATCCAGTCTGGTCCAGAGCTTGGCACTTGCTGCAATGCGAAAGCGTCGCTGTATACAGCTTCGAACCTGCCTTGCGCAAGGATATTTGCCTTCCACAGCGATGGGCGCCCAGCCCCTGCCGGTGACAAGATCATCGCCACCAGCACCACGCACGCCAGCAACCCGCATAGAAAGGCTTTCCGCTTACGTGCCTCCGTCGCACTGAAGAAGAGCATCACGGACATGACG
>DASZMF010000041.1:0-5274 GCA_035552035.1 Candidatus Angelobacter sp. | reverse complement strand
TTATTTTGACGCCCAGCTTATTGGCTTTATCGAGCTTCGAGCCGGCTTCTTCGCCCGCGACGACAAAATCGGTTTTCTTGCTCACACTGCCGCTGACTTTTCCGCCGGCGGCTTCGATTTTTGCGGCCGCCTCCTCGCGTTTCAAACTCGGCAGCGTGCCGGTGAGCACAAACGTTTTGCCTGCCAGCGCGGTACCGCGCACTTTTTTTACACCTTTAAATGTCAGCCCGTATTTTTCAAGCCGCTTCACCAACTCCCGGTTCGTCGGCTCATCAAAAAACTCGCGGATACTCGCCGACACACTTGGCCCCACATCATTCACTTCCTGCAACTGCTCGGCTGATGCGTCCATCAAATCGTCCATTGAACCAAAATGCTCCGCCAGCAGCTCCGCCGTGCGTGTCCCGACCTGCCCTATGCCCAGGCCCAGAATCACGCGCTCCAGCGGCAGCTTGCGTGACTTTTCAATTTCATCGAGCAGATTATCGACAGACTTTTCTCCCACACGCTCCAGCGCCAGTATCTGCTCGCGCTTGTCTTTGAGCGTATAGATGTCGGCAATGTTCTTGATGAGTCCGGCTTGATGAAGCTGATTCACCAGCGAGTCACCCAGCCCTTCAATGTTCATCACCGAGCGCGACGCAAAATGCAGAATGCTGCCCTGCAGCCGCGCCGGACAGTTGATGTTTATGCACCAGTAATCAACCTCGCCTTCCACATGGCGAATCTTTGTGTGGCAGACGGGACAGAGCTCCGGCATGTGAAATTTCTTGTGGCCGCGCGGCTTGTCTTCGTCAACTTTTACCACCTTGGGAATCACGTCGCCGCCGCGCTCCACCATCACTGAGTCGCCAATTTTTACGCCGAGGCGGTTGATCTCATCCATATTGTGCAGCGTGGCGCGGCTTACGGTTGTCCCGCCGATAAACACTGGCTTCAGCCAGGCCACGGGCGTGAGCCGGCCGGTGCGCCCCACTTGCGGCACAATGTCTTCTACTTTCGTCACGCCGCTGCGCGCGGTGAATTTATAAGCAATGGCCCAGCGCGGCGCTTTGCCGGTAAAGCCCAGCCGATCCTGCGAACGCATGGAATTTACCTTGATCACAATGCCGTCAATTTCATACCCCAGCGTCTCGCGCTCTTTTTCGCGCGCGTGTATAAACTCCAGCACCTCTTCAATGTCATGCGTTACACGATGCCGGGAATTTACCTTGAAGCCAATCGTTTCCAGGGCCTTGAGCGCATCAGAATGTTTCTCTGGAAAATATTTGCCCTTGACCAGCAGAAAGTATGAGTAAAAATCCAGCCGGCGTTGCGCCACGATGTTCGGCTCCAGCACGCGGATCGTCCCCGCGGCAGCGTTACGCGGATTGGCAAAGGTGCTCAGGTTCAGCGCCGCGCGATCGTCATTCATTTTCTTGAACGCCGCCAGCGGCATAATCACCTCGCCGCGCGCTTCAAAGTCCGCGGGCACGCCGGCCTTTTTGAGCCTGGCCGCAGGAATAGAAAGCGGCACTGAGCGCATGGTCCGGACGTTGCTCGTCACATCTTCGCCAATCGAGCCATTGCCGCGCGTCACGCCGCGTAGCAAGTGGCCATTTTCATACGTGAGAGCCATGGACATGCCGTCGAGCTTCATCTCGCAGACATATTCAACCTTGTCCGACCCGGCCAGCTCGCGCACACGACGGTCCCAGTCGCGCAGCTCCTGCTCGTTGTATGCGTTGTCCAGTGAGAGCATGGGCCGCGAATGCACAACCTTCACAAATCCCTCGCGCGGCTTGCCGCCCACGCGCTGCGTTGGAGAGTCAGTCGTAATCAGCTCAGGCTGCGCGGCTTCCATGCGCTTCAGCTCCTGCATGAGCTGGTCGAACTCGGCGTCGGGAAGCTCGGGCGCGTCCATTACGTAATACAGGTATTCGTGATGGCGGATCTCATCGCGGAGCTTTTCTATCTTGCTCTCAACGTTCTTCGGGCTCGCGGCTTTCTTTTCTTTATCTTTATTTTGGGCAGCAGACGGCATGGTTCTGATTATATTTCTCCTTGAAGTGCTTAAAAAACTCCTTGCAATTTATAGTTTGTGTGGCAAACTAGATTGCAGCAGGGGACTATGATTGATATTGATTTAGAACTGGATGAAGCTGCGCGTCGTGCTGGAAGCCATTGGGAAACCGATGGATTGCCTATCCTTTTACTCGCCATCATGATGCTGCTGACTGGTTTGTTGCTTTCACACATGAATTCCACGCAGCCATTTTTGTTGGACTTACTCTTCTTCGGGCTGATCTTTCTTGCTGTGCTTCTTCTAGGGTGGAAAAAGTCTCCGGTAGTGCGGTGGCTCAAGTCTCGGATCACATACCCACGCACTGGATATGTTGCATTGCCGCCATTTGGATCCCCTGCAGCAGAAATAATCAAACAGGAATCATGGAAGCATCATCCGGAAATGATCGTGATAGGTTTTACTCCTGCGCTGCCTGATATTTTCCAAAATCCATGGATCGGATCAGCAATCATAGTTGCTGCAGTCGGCCTGCTTTTAGTAAAAACTCGGGCCCGCTTTCCATTAGCTGGATTTTTTATTCCTGGCATTTTAGTCATTGCCACAACAATGGCAATTCTTCCCATTGCAAAAGGTCATCGGATGTCTTACCTGTTCGTTGCTTATGGTTTTCTTTATCTAATTGGGGGATTGAAGCAGTTGCTTGCTTTTTTGGACGAGCACCCAGCCCCACAAACATGAGCGCACTCTGCAGGAACTAGTTTCGCAGGGATTCTTGTTCTTTAACACAAACTAAATTGTGAAATCAGTGAGGAAAGATTGTCCGAAGCTTTACCTTCCGTTTTGCACGCCAGAGAGCGGGCCCAGCGTTATTGGGAGGCTGACGGCTTTTATGCGATTGTTTCAGGCATCGCCAACACCCTATTTGGACTTGCGCTCTTGCTGGAGCCACGAATTTCCCATCTCAGCCTGCACGAACACGGCGGGAATCTCTTTTTGTACGCAGGTTCCTTGCTTTTTTTATCGACTGACCGGATCACAGAATGGCTAAAAGCCCATTTCACGTATCCGCGAACTGGATACGTGGCGCCGCCGCAAAAAGCAGAGTCGCAAGTGAATGAAAACGTCTTTCCACGGCCTAAAGCAACGCGAGAAGAGATAGTAGACGGCTTTCTGATAGTAACGTACATATTGCTGTTTTTCGGTGTAGCTGCTAACCACCGTTGGATGATCGGGCTCTTTGTCCTGCTGTATAGCTATCTTTGCTGGCATTTCCGCAACTGGGTGCGTATTCGCTGGTATAAAAAGTTCCTGCCGCCAATCATCGGGACTCTGTTACTGGTTCTTCTAACGCGTTTCCCCATGGACCTTACCCTGGCGATACCAATCATCAACATTACTGGTGGCCTGCTCTCAACTTTCAGGGGACTGAAAAAGATGGCGCTTTATTTGAGGCAGCATCCGGTGCAGCGCGCATGAGCGCTCTCCAGGACCTGGCTTCGCTTGACCGGGTAATCCATGAGCCGGCGCGACTGATGATTGTCACAGTCCTGTACGCTGTTGCTGAGGCTGATTTTCTCTATCTGCAAAATGAATGCGGCCTGACCCAGGGCAATCTTTCCAGCCATCTGGCTAAATTGGAACAAGCGAAGTATGTCACCGTGGAAAAGACATTTAAGGGAAAGTATCCGCTGACCATCTGCCGCCTGACTGCCAAAGGCCGCAAGGCGTTAGAAGACTACGCAAGTGTAATGCAGGCTGCCACAGAAGCAGCTGCGCGCGGGAAACACTGAATCCTGCGCTATATTGAAGAGTCTTTTCTTGATATCAACTGTGCAAAAAGCCTTTCTCATCTACAACCCGACCTCCGGACGCCGCCGCGCCCAGCGCGTGCAGCACGTCTCGCAAATGGTAGAGGTTTTGCGCGCAGCCGATGTTCAGGTGGAAATCTGCGTCACAACCCATGCCGGCAGCGCCATGCAGCAGGCGAAGGAAGCCGCTGACAAGGGCTATGACACGCTGCTCTCCTGCGGTGGTGACGGCACGGCCAACGAAGTTCTCAATGGCCTGATGCAATCTTCGGCCGACGCTGCTCTGGGTATCCTGCCGCTGGGCAGCGGTAATCTTTTGGCTTGCGATCTTGGTCTGCCTTCTGATCCCGTGGCTGCCGCGCGCAAGTTGCTCACTCTCCAGCCGTGTGTGTTTCGCCCCGGAGTGGTGACCTCTCAGATCGACGGCGTGGAGCACAAGCGCTATTTTCTGGTTGCCGCCGGCGTGGGCTCAGACGCTGAGCTCATGTATCGGACATCCGTGGCCTCCAAAGAGCGCTGGGGACGCAATGCATACTTTCTTGAGATGGCACGCATGGCGTTGCACGGGCGGTATCCCATGTTTCAGGTGGAGTGGGAGGATGAACAGGGCGTCCGCAGGCAAGGGCAGGCCTCGTTGGCCATGGCGGTGCGAGCAAGAAAATTTCCCGGGCTGCTGCGCTTTGTGAATCTGGGCTCTGGCCTGCTCCGCGATGATTTTTTTCTGATGGTCTTTCGCACCAATAAAGTCCGGCGCTTTCTTTCTTACTTCACCGCCGTGGCCACGGGGCGCAACTGGAAGGTGCCAGACGTGGACGCGGTCCATTCAAAATGGTTTCGCTGCACGCAGCTGCCGGGCGGAGAGATGATTCACACAGAAGCCGATGGCGAACTGCTGGGCACTGTACCGGCGGAGATCAGCATTGCTGAAAGGTCAGTCAAGCTGCTGATGGAATAATTGCTTTAGTTTGCGGCCGCGTTTTCCAGCGGCTCCCAGTGCGCGATGGTGCATCCATCGGGTTCAACCACTGCTTTATATTTCACCGGCACCAGCCGGCCGGAGCGATGGCGCAAAATAATTTTTCCTGCCTGCACGCCCTGCGTCACAAAATCTTCAAACAGCGGCGCGGCAATAGGCGTGGAGCCCGCCACAATATCGTCAATGCGCAGCTCCAGCAGCACGGCGCGATCATAGCCCAGCAGGTGGCACACCGCGTCTGACACAAAGCTGTAATTGCGATTCAGGTCAGCCACCACCACACATTGCCCATCCAGCTCGCTCAGGTGACGCCGCGCATGCAGCATGGCTTCCACGCGTTTGAGCGCTAGCAGCGTGGTGCTCACGCCAGTCCGTGAATCCACCGCCAGGTCAACATACGGATTGCCCAGCGAACCGCTGTGGTGTAGCACCATTACGCCGCTAGCGGGGTTTCGCGTCTTGGTTTTGCGCGCGAGCATTTTGCG
>DASZMF010000040.1:0-3983 GCA_035552035.1 Candidatus Angelobacter sp. | reverse complement strand
TGCGTTTGCGGGGACGCACAGAGGATTCTGTTCGTCGAGACAAAACATCAGCCGGCCAAGACCCTGGCAGCGACAAGAAGAAACTGTTTTTGAAAGCGGCCGCTCTTTTTCTGGGCATCGGAATTCTGTTTTACTCTTCTTTTTTCACGAATCTCCGGGGCATTCTGGATTCGCTGGGAACATTCGCCTATTGGAGCAAGACAGGCCACACCAGTATCTACAACCGTGAATGGTCAACCTACTTTACCTGGATGTGGTCTGAAGAAGCGCCAATTCTGGTTTTTGGTGGCATCGGTACACTGGTGGCGTTCATACGTGCGCGCAGTTATTTCACGGTGTTCTGCGCTTTCTGGTCAGTGGGGATTTTTGCCGCGTACTCTCTGGTCCCTTATAAAACTCCGTGGCTGGTGTTGAGCCTGATCCTGCCGCTGACGCTGATGACCGGATATCTATTCGAGCTAGCTTTTCAGCCGGGACTACGCGCCCTGGCGACAGCGATAGCCGCCATGGCAATTGCCGGCTCGTTGTATCAGGCCATTGACCTTAGTTTTATTCACTATGATGACAACTCTTACGCTTACGTGTACGCCCACACGAACCGTGACTTCCTGAATCTGGTGAATGAAATCGACTCCATTGCAGCTGCGAATCCGGCGAAAAAAGATATTGGAATCACCATTATGTCGCCGGAGCACTGGCCGCTGCCATGGTATTTGCGCGACTACAAAGATGCAGGTTTCTGGGGACACATAGTCCCAACGACTGAGCCGATTGTGATTGCGCTGACGCCACAGACTGCAGAAGTGGAGCGGCAGCTTGGCAACAAGTATCGGCTTTACAGCACGCATGATCTGCGTCCGGGAAATAAGCTGGTGATGTTTGTGCGCAATGACATTGCCGGCAGTCCTGCAAAATAGCGTTTGTATTCAGAAGATTGAAACTAAACTTTTAGCGCTGTGCTTCGTCTTATAATGAGGTTCGCTATGCAATCCTTTCTGCAAGATCTACGCTTCGGCGCACGCATGCTGCGCAAGAATCCCGGGTTTGCGATTGCCGCCATCTTTACCCTGGCGCTGGGCATTGGCGGCAACACGGCCATCTTTACCGTCACCAGTTCGGTGCTGTTGAAGGCTCTGCCGTATCCGGAACCGCAGAAGCTCATCTCGCTGGATGCGCAAAGCAAAGATGGAGAGTCCCATTGCTGCAGCCTGAACCGGTTTGATTCTGTCCATGATCACAACGAGTCTTTCTCTGGAGTGGCCGCGGCTACGAATGACACGTTCAATCTCATTGGGCGCGGTGAGCCGCTGCAGGTGCCGTCCGCACGGGTCTCTGCAGAATTTTTTGATCTGCTTGGCGTTAAGCCACAACTGGGCCGGCTCTTTTTACCGGGTGACGCGCAGGCAGCTAGCAAGCCGGTGATCGTAATCAGTGACACGCTCTGGCATAGCCGCTTTGGCGGCGATAGAAATATCATCGGCCAGCCACTGGCTCTGGATGGCACACCGCATGACATCATTGGCGTATTGCCTGCGGGAATACAGTTTCCTTTTCTCGCGCCAGCCGACTTGTGGAGTCCGCGTTATTTCGAGCACTCATTGTTCACGCAGCAGCGACTGCGCATGGGTGTGGGATATCTGACGATTATCGCGCGGCTCAAGCCGGGAGTCTCACGCGAGCGTGCCGTGGCTGAGATGAATGTGCTGCATCAGCAATATCACAAAGATAATCCGACAGCGCCTGACGCGGATGCCAGCCTTTCCATGGTGGTAACTGACTTACAGGACTCCGTTGTCGCCAACACGCGCAACATGCTGCTGATACTTTCTGGCGCAGTGGGTCTGGTGTTGCTGATTGCGTGCGCCAACGTGGCCAGCCTGCTGCTTTCACGCGCGCTTTCACGCAGGAAAGAAATTGCTGTCCGCGCGGCGCTGGGAGCGCAACGCGGCGTGTTGATCCGCCAGTTGCTTACGGAAAGCGTTTTGCTGGCGATGCTGGGTGGAGCGCTGGGGCTGGGTCTGAGCTGGGCGGCGACCAGATATCTTTCTACTCTGGGCGCTAACTATCTGCCGCAGGGAATTCCCATTACCATGGATGCGCGCGTCTTTCTATACATTGCCGCTGTCTCTGTGTTAACGGGGCTGGGCTTCGGACTCTTTCCTGCCTTGCAACTCTCAAAGACGAACGTGAATCAGACGCTGCGTGATGAAGGCCGTGGATCAACCGGCGGCCACAAACGAGTGCAACTGCGCGGGCTGCTGGTTGTAAGCCAGGTGGCACTCTCTTTGCTGTTACTGATCGGCGCAGGGCTGCTGGTCCGCAGCTTCTCACGGTTACTGCGCGTTGATCCAGGATTTGATCCACAAAACGTTCTCACCATGAACGTCTCTTTGCCGACGGTAAAATATTCCGTGCCGCAAAAACAGGTCGCGTTCTTTGATGAGCTGGTGCGCCGCGTTTCTGCTCTGCCCGGAGTGCGCTCTGCCGCCATTTCAGCAGCGCTGCCGCTGGTCCCCAAGCGGATCACTCCGGTGCTGCCTGAAGGGCAGCCAGAAGTTCCGCTCGCAGAACGGCCTTTCATTATTATTGAGGCCATTAATCCATCATGGTTCCGCACGCTTCGCGTTCCTCTGCAGGCGGGGCGGGAATTTACTGACGCTGACAACGCCGACGCGCCCAAGGTAGTAATTGTGAACGAGGCACTGGCGCGACGCTACTGGCCCGGACAGAATCCAATTGGCAAGCATATTGTCATGGGCCGCCAGACTGCTTCTGAAGTTGTGGGCGTGGCAGCCAACGTAAAAAACCGCGGACTGGCGCTTGACGCGCAGATACAGCTTTATTTTCCTTTCTCACAGTTGCCGTGGGGCAATATGAATTTGCTGGTCCGCACTGCCGCTGATCCGCATGCCATGGTCTCATCTGTCCGGGCACAAATTGCCGCTATTGACTCTGACCAGCCGGTTACCGCCATTCAAACCATAGACGAACTCATGGATGGCTCACGCGCCAGCCCGCGCTTCACTCTTCTGGTGCTGGCAGCTTTTTCTGTGGCTGCACTGGTGCTGACGATTGTGGGCATTTACGGAGTGTTGGCGTACACCGTTGCCCAACGCCGCCAGGAGATGGGGATTCGTCTGGCGCTGGGCGCGGAAAAATCTGACATCGTACGCTTAGTCGTTGGCCAAGGTTTGATGCTGGCGGTTGCAGGCATTGTGATCGGCTTGCTCGGCGCGCTGGCCTTGAGCTGGATTATGGCGAGCATGCTTTCCGGCGTTCTGTATGGAGTTGGCGCGCGTGACCTGACTACCTTTGCAGTTGCTCCGCTGGTGTTCCTGGTGATCGCATTATTTGCCAGCTATCTGCCGGCGCGAAGGGCGACGCAGGTGGACCCGAATGAGGCGCTGCGGGGCTAGGTTTTTGCCGCAGATTTACGCTGATGAGCGCTGATCAGTCTTCAGGGTTTCAGAGAGAGCTTGCGCACCGTCAGCTTCTCAATCAGATCAGCCCTGATCTTGAAACCGCGTCCGGGCGTTTCCGGAACTTTGATAAATCCCTGCGATGACACTTCCACTTCCGGCTCAATGATGTCTTCCTTCCAATAGCGCTTAGAGGCTGACACATCTCCGGGCAGCGTGAAATTTGCCAGCGTTGAAAGTGCGATGTTGTGCGCGCGGCCAATGCCGGTCTCCAGCATGCCTCCGCACCATACGGGAATGCCGGCGCGGTGTGCCACGTTGTGAACCGCTATGGCCTCGCTGAAGCCGCCCACGCGGCCGACTTTTATATTGATAATCTTGCAGGCGCCGAGTTCAATGGCTGCCTGCGCATCGCGCCAGCCGTGGATGGCTTCATCCAGGCAGATGCTGGTCTTCAATTGTTTTTGCAGCCGCGCGTGAAAATAAAAATCGTCATGCCAGAGCGGCTGCTCGATCATGAGCAGATTGAAGGCGTCAAACTTTTTCAGGTGGTCGATCTGGTCC
>DASZMF010000039.1:0-2495 GCA_035552035.1 Candidatus Angelobacter sp. | reverse complement strand
CCGCAGGATGTGCAGCTGGAAATTCTGTACTGCGGTGTGTGCCACTCTGATCTGCATACCGTCCGCAATGAGTGGAAGAACGCAACGTATCCGGTGGTTCCCGGGCATGAGATTGTTGGCCGCGTCACCGCTGTGGGCGGCCAAGTAAAGCGCTTTAAAGTTGGTGATCTGGCGGCCGTGTGCTGCCTGGTGGATTCCTGCCGCACCTGCCCCAGTTGCAAGGCTGGACTCGAACAATATTGTGACGTGGCTTTTGTGGGCACATACAATTCGCCGGACAAACATCTGGGCGGCATGACGTATGGTGGATATTCGAAGAACATTGTTGTGGACCAGCACTTTGTGCTGCACGTTCCGGACAAAGGCAATCTTGCCGGAGTTGCGCCGCTGCTCTGCGCCGGCATTACCACGTATTCTCCGCTGCGCCACTGGAAGGTAGGCAAAGGCCAGAAAGTTGGCATCGTTGGCCTAGGCGGTCTGGGACACATGGGCGTGAAGCTTGCCAATGCCATGGGCGCGCACGTGGTGCTGTTTACAACGTCACCGAATAAGAAAGAAGACGCGCAACGCCTGGGAGCGCACGAAGTGGTGGTCTCAAAAAACCAGAACGAAATGGACCGCCATATCAACAGCTTTGATTTCATCCTGGACACCGTCTCCGCTCCGCATGACATAAACGCATATCTCAACCTGGTAAAGCGCGATGGCACACTCACGCTGGTGGGCGCGCCGGACACGCCGCCGGCTATCGAACCCTTTAGCGTGATCTTTAAACGACGCCAGTTTGCAGGCTCACTCATTGGCGGCATTCCGGAAACGCGGAGATGCTGGATTTCTGCGCCGAACGCGGCATCACCTCTGACGTGGAAATTATTCCCATACAGAAAATCAATGAAGCGTACGAACGCATGCTGCGCAGCGATGTGAAATATCGATTCGTGATTGATATGGCTTCACTGTAAAAAACTAGCTCTGCGGCGTTTGCAACAGCGCAACCACTTCCTGCTCGATTGCGGCGAAGTTGGTTGCGCCGTTGTGTTTGCCGTGAATTTTGTTGTCGCGGCCAATCACAAATGTTGTGGGCAGACCCAGAACGCCGCCAAAAGCGTCGGCTATTTTGAGATCGCTGGGGACAACGGGGTAGTTCATCTCGTATTTGCGGTAGAAATTGCGCAGATCGGTCGCGTCATCTTCCACGGAAATACCAATCACCTGCAAGCCCTGCCCCTGATATTTTTTCTGTAGCGCAACGAACTGCGGCACCTCTTCCGCACAGGGCGTACACCAGGCAGCCCAGAAATTTACCAGCACAACTTTGCCTTTGTAACTTGTGGTGCGCAGCGCGTCGCCGTTCAGGTCAGTCACAAAAAGCTCCGGCGCGGCGACAAGCGCTGGAGCAACGGCAACAGCTGCGTGTCGGCGGGACTGATGCACTCCCAGATAAATGCCGCACGCCATGATTCCGAAGGCAAACAAGATCGCCAGGCTGCGCATGTTTACTTACTCCCCCGTGGCGACGGGCAGGCCTTTATCTTTCCAGTCAGCGCCAAAGCTGGTTGCCAGATAGAGCACGCGCACGTTAGTGAATCCTTGTTTCTTCAATTCAGCAAACGCCGGGCGGATATTGGGGCAATGGTCCCAGGGGCAGCATCCGCAATAGATGACCATGGCGCTATCTTTTGGCAGTGATGCGACGCGGGCCTGCAGCTTGCTCATTCCTTCCGGCTTGCTGACGGGGCCAATATTTTCAGAGCCGGGAATGTGCGCCTGGGCGAAAAAAGTTTTTGGTCCCACATAAAGGACAACCGGCTTCTGCGCTGACTTCAAGGCCTGGGCAAGATCGGTGGCCTGCATCTGGCTTGCGGCCGGGATGTCGCCGGCAGCCGCGGCTAGCTTAGCCGTGCTTTGGGCCGTGTTCTGGGCCGATGCCAGCGCAACAGCGGCAATTACCATACTGAATAAAAATAACCGCGGAATCACGATGCGAACTGCAGTGGATCCAAGCTTCATAGAAGGCGCCTCTGTTTTTAAAGTGTTCTAGATTTTAAATTGGCAATTGCAAATTTTCAGCCGCTCTTGCTCAGATCACCACTCCATCCATCCTAAAGACGCGTTTCTTCGGCTTGAACTGTGGGACAGCCTTGGGCTCCAGCAGCGGCGCATCGTCCCGCCAGAAGTTTTTGAACTCGCTTTTATCGCCCGTGCGATAGAAGTGCAGCAGATAAGCCTGGTCAGCGGCGGTGTAATTGGAAAACCACTGGTCAATATCCGTGATGCCGATCTGGTGGAGCAGCGTCAGCCCGTAACGCGCGGCCTCGCCTTCATAAGCCAGCACTTCCGGTATCAGCGCCTCATCCACCGGAGGCTTATATTGCCGTCCCAGATTAAACGCGCTTTCATTCACATTCCACTGCACAGTGTGGCCAAATAAATGTCCCAGCAAAAACAGGCGCTGCTCGGGCGTAATGGCGTAATCCACGTCAATCTCGGCGCCA
>DASZMF010000038.1:0-1978 GCA_035552035.1 Candidatus Angelobacter sp. | reverse complement strand
TATGTCACCTACATATCCAATCGTGAGCACGTTCTGGCCAAATTGCTTTTCAAACATAAGATTGAATTGGTCAACCGATCCCGATTTGAGATCAGTCTGCACCGCTGAATAACCCAGGCCCACTGTATTCGGGCCCGGCGCTACCGGAACCGGAATGCCAGCCGCGAGAGTTGTTGGCGCTCCCGCGACACCGGCACAACTGGTTTGTACCTGCGATTGGAAAATGTGGCCGGGCGGCGGAGGCTGAGTGGGGTCAACCGGATTGGGCACCGCTACGGCTTGTTCGAGTGCCACCGCCTGAGGAGATGCGCAGTTCTGGCCACTAAAGTTTGATGTAAACGGCGGGTTTTTGAGCGCCGCATTCGATGTGTAATTTCCCGGGAAGTATGTTAATCCAAACCCGCCGCGCAGCACCATGCCGTGTCCTAATGAGGCGGCAAAGCCGAGACGCGGACTGAAGTTGGAATAGTCGGTTGAAATCCCGGCCGTGTCGGAAACGCCATTGACGCCTGCCACGAGCACTTGCCCAGTGGTTGTATCAAAATTTGAGATGTGGTTATGAACTTCAGTAAATGGCGTGTACACGTCGTAACGGAAGCCATAGTTAAGTGTCAGCCATGGCCTTACTTTCCAGTTGTCCTGGGCAAAGAAACCAGGCTCCCACATGCGATAGTCAGGAGCGAAAAGGCTCGCGCTACGAGCTACGCCGGTAAATGCTCCCACCAGGAAACTTGCAAGATCTGCCGCGGGATTACCGCTGTCCTCTGGCAATCCAAAGTTAAAGCGGCCGTTCGCGTTATCACTCTGAACTTCGCGGGCTTGTCTTCTGATCAGCGCAGCTCCGGCTTTGACCGTGTGCTGGCCAAAGTTGTAGGTGATAGCTCCGTTGTACTGGAAGGTATTGTTGAGGTCTTCCAGTGGAATGAACCGGCTGTCGCCCAGGGCCTGAATGCTCGGAAGCAGAATCAGGGGCAAACCAGTCGCAGAAGGGCCAAAGTTGATGTTGCTGGGAAAGCCAAAGATAGAGGCCGGATTTGTGCCGGCATTGGATGAGTCAGAAGAATTATCGATCCGCGTGTAAGCCGCTTTCAGTTCAAGCAAGAGTGCGGGGCTGAAGACATGTGTGTAATTGAGCTGGAAATTATGAGCAATGTCTTTTGCCGGCCCCGAAAATCCAAAGGCTCCGCTTCCCGGGCTCACAACCGTTCCGCCTACATTGACCGCTGGCAGGTTATCCGGAAGATTCGTGGTCACATTGTTGAGGGTATATCGGCCATACAGCAGATTGTTGTCATTGAAACGGTGATCAATGCGCAAATCTACTGTGGTGCTGAACTGTGTCTTGTTTGGATCAAAAACAAAATTGTTGGTGGTTGCGCCTGGTGCGCCGGTATTTGGGGCTGGAAAAAGAGTGAACAACTTTGCTGCAATCGGGTCCACAGCCAATGCTGCTGTTGCCGGATTCGCTGCGACAATGGCTGCGGGTCCCGCTTGCTCTTGCGCCAGCGTAGGAACTGAACTGAAAATCGGATTCTGAACTCCCGCTATTTGCCGAAATTCTTCAACCGCGCCGAAGAAGAATGTCTTGTCCCTGAAGATGGGTCCACCAATGCTGCCGCCAAAATCGTTCTGCCGCAATTCTGACTGCGGGCTGATAGGCGTTGTGGCATTGGGTGTTGGATCAAATGGATTTCTGGCATTCATCGCGTTGTTTTGAAAAAACTCAAACAGTGAACCGTGGAAATGGTTTGTGCCCTGCTTGGTGATGATGTTTACCACTGCACCCGGTGTGCGGCCACCATCTGGCAGATAATTGTCCGTGAGAACTGAAACTTCCTGAATCGCATCAATCGAGGGCTTTACGCCAATCGTGCCGATAATGCGTTCATTGTTGTCCGTTCCGTCAATCAATTCGTTGTTGAGAATGTCGTCATGGCCGTGCACTGAAAAAGAACTGGTCTGGCGGCGATCATCCGGC
>DASZMF010000037.1:0-9038 GCA_035552035.1 Candidatus Angelobacter sp. | reverse complement strand
ATGCTCGACACAAAAACCGGCAAGACGCTGGATAACGTCCTGATAACGATTGATGGCGACAAGATTGCCTCGGTTGGATCGGGCGCAGCGCCGGCGGGCGCCAACGTCATCAATCTGCCCAACGCAACCGTGCTTCCCGGCCTGATTGACGCACACACGCACCTCACGGGCGACCCGAATTTTGGCTATCAGGAATTGGCGATCTCTACTCCCATGGAAGCCCTGATCGGCGCCAAGAATGCCCGCATCACGCTGGAAGCCGGCTTCACCACAGTCCGGAACGTGGGAGCAGGAGGCTATACGGATGTGGCGCTACGCGACGCGATTAATCAAGGCATGGTACCCGGCCCGCGCATGATGGTCAGCGGCCCGCCGCTCTCCATCACCGGCGGACACTGCGACCAGAATCTTCTGCCTTATGAATGGCACGCCAAGGCCGACGGCACCGCAGACGGCATTGAGCACGTGCAGGCAAAAGTCCGCGAGATCATTAAGTACGGCGCCGACGTAATTAAAATCTGCGCCACCGGCGGCGTGCTGAGCAAAGGCGACGATCCACGCGCCTCGCAATACACGCTGGAAGAAATGAAGGCCATTGTGGCAGACGCGCACCGCCTGGGCCGCAAGGTCGCCGCACACGCGCACGGTGCGCAGGGAATCGCCTGGGCCAGCGAAGCCGGCGTGGATTCCATTGAACACGGAACTTACATTGACGATAACGGCATCAAGATCATGAAAGAGCACGGCACATATCTTGTCCCCACGCAGTATCTGGGTGACTGGATGCGTGAAAACGCCGCCAAGATCGGCCTGCCTCCCATGTACGCGGAAAAGATGAAGGCCGTAACTTCTGTCAGCCGCCAGAATCTGAAGCACGCTTTTGATGCCGGCGTGAAAGTCGCCTTCGGCACTGACGCTGCGGTTTATCCCCATGGACTCAACGCGCATGAGTTCGCCGTGTACGTGCAAATGGGCATGACGCCAATTCAGGCAATCCAGACAGCCACGGTAAACGCCGCCGATCTGCTGGGATGGACCGACCGCATTGGCACGCTGGAGCCGGGAAAGTTTGCCGATATCGTCGCCGTGAATGGCGATCCGACCAAGGACGTGACGCTGCTGGAAAACCCTGTGTTTGTAATGAAGGGCGGCACCGTTTACAAGAAATAATCGCGCGATCTTCACTAGAAGGACTTAAGGGTGGCCATGCCGGGCTGCCCTTTCGTCCGCTCCCCAACCGACTTATCCCTCGTCCAATAGCTTAAGTGGCAATGGCCACACCAACGATGCCAATCAACATATAATGTTTGGCCAGGAGCAAATCTTGAAACTTCTTACGTTTATCGCCGTTCTAGGAATGGCCTGTTTGGCTTGCGCACAAGGCAAAGCCCAGCCTCCAGCAGATTTTTCCAAATTGGCTGACCGCTATTTTGACGAATATTACTTCAAATACAGTCCCAGCCAGGGCACAGCTTCCGGCTTCCACCAATATGACGACCAGCTGGAGGATTATTCTCGCGCGTCCATTGATAAGCAGATTACGCTGCTGAAAAAATTTAAGACAGAGTTTGCCGGTCGCGCCCTTGCCGCTAAACCCACAGACGCACAAGTGGCAGAGTGGATTGACCTCACATTAGTCCAGCACGATATTGATAGCCATTTGCTCGCTCTGGAGCATATTCGCGGCTGGGAAAACAATCCTGACCAATATTCCGGCGGCGTTACGAATTCTATTTTCGTCATCATGGCGCGCACATTTGCTCCCGTAGATCAGCGCTTGAAATCGGTGATCGCCCGTGAGAAGCAGATTCCCGCTGTCTTTGATGCAGCGCGGCAGAACCTGAAGAATCCTCCGCTTATCTTTGTTGACGTGGCCCTGGAGCAGATTCCCGGCATCGTAAGCTTCTTCCAGAAAGACGTGCCGGAAGCTTTCAAAGACGTGACTGACCAGAAATTGCTCGATGAATTTCACATCTCCAATCAGAAGGTAATGGAGGCTCTCAACCAGTATCACGATTGGCTTCAGAAAGAAGTAAAGCCCAAGGCGCACGGTGACTTCCGCATTGGCGCTGACAATTTCAGCAAGAAGCTGCTTTATGACGAAGATGTAGATATCCCGCTGCCCCGGCTGCTGGAAATTGGCATGGCCAACCTGCGCAAGAACCAGCAGGAGTTCAAGACCGTAGCCAACAAAATTGACCCCAGCAGAACGCCGCAGCAGATTCTTGAAGAGCTGGAAAAAGACCACCCGGCGCCAGACAAATTGCTGCAGACATTCCGCGACACTCTAGGCGGCCTGCGCGATTTCCTTGATCAGCACCACATCGTCGGCATGCCGTCACAGGTTCTGCCGATCGTGGAAGAGACGCCGCCCTTCGAGCGCGCACTTACCTTTGCCTCCATGGATACGCCTGGCCCATTTGAGAAGGTAGCAAAAGAAGCTTTCTTCAACGTCACGCTGCCCGAGCCAGACTGGAAACAAGATCAGGTGGAAGAGCACATGGCTGGCTTCAATCGCGGCACTATTATTTCCACCGCGGTGCACGAAGTTTATCCGGGACACTACACGCAATTTTTGTGGGTGCCCTCAGCGCCATCCAAAGTTCGCAAGCTGCTGGGTTGCAGCTCCAACGCTGAAGGCTGGGCCCACTACAGCGAACAGATGATGCTGGATGAAGGCTATGGCCGCACCGCCGGTACTGACGCTGACCATGACACAGCTTTCTTAAAGCTACGTCTCGGCCAGTTGCAGGATGCGCTGCTCCGCAACGCGCGTTTCATCGTCGGCATTCAGATGCATACGGGAAAAATGACCATGGAGCAGGGCATCGACTTCTTCGTAAAAGAGGGCTACCAGACCCGCGCCAACGGGACCCGCGAGACCAAGCGCGGCACTTCAGATCCCACGTATCTTTATTACACGCTGGGCAAGCTGGAAATCCTGAAGCTGCGCGAGGATTACAAAAAGAAGCTGGGCGCCGACTTTAGCCTGGAAAAGTTCCACACCGACCTGCTCAAGCAGGGCTTCCCGCCGATCAAGCTCGTACGGCGCGCCATGCTGGGGGATAGCAGTCCGGTACTGTAGTTTGTTTCTGAAATCCCGAGCGTAGCGAAGGAACCCTATAGCAAGAAATCTCTCAGGAGCTGCCCAAGAGATTTGTTGCTGTCTACCGGCGAACTGCACCCGCAGTCTCGTTTGAATAGGGACCTCTCGCTACGCTTCGAGGTTTTAGAAAAGCCGGATGCTAAAATTCTGCATCCTACCAATGCGGTATTCAGGATTTCACAATGACAATGAGAGTTCGCAAGGCTGTCTTCCCCGCTGCCGGTCTGGGCACGCGTTTTCTTCCTGCCACCAAGGCGCAACCCAAAGAGATGCTGCCGCTGGTGGATAAACCCATCATTCAATATGGCGTGGAAGAAGCGCTGGCGGCAGGCTGCGACCAGATCATTATCATCACAGGCCGCGGCAAAACCGCCATTGAAGACCATTTTGACGTCAGCTACGAGTTGGAAAAAATGCTGGAGGAGCGCGGCAAAAAAGAGTTGCTGTCTATCGTCCGCCAGATTTCAGACATGATTCACGTAGCGTACGTCCGGCAGAAAGAAGCCATGGGACTGGGACACGCCGTGCTGATGGCGCGGGAGCTAGTCGGCAATGAGCCATTCGCTGTGCTGCTGGCGGACGACGTGATAGACGCCAAAAAACCTTGCCTGAAGCAGATGATTGAGGTCTTTGAAGAGTCGCAGTGCTCCATCATCGCCACGCAGGAAGTAAATGGGCCGGCAATCTCTTCTTACGGCGTAATCGACGCAACAAAGATTGAAGGCAAATATCAGGACCGTGCGTTTGATGTCCGCCATCTGGTGGAAAAACCCAAAGCAGAGGAAGCTCCGTCTAATCAAGCGATTATTGGCCGCTACATTCTTACGCCTACAATTTTTGACACCCTGGAACGTACACCGCTCGGCGCGGGCGGCGAACTGCAATTGACAGACGGGCTGCGCGGCTTGCTCAGTGCCGGCGAGAAAATCTACGGCTATAACTTTGAGGGCAAGCGGCACGATGCCGGAGACAAACTGGGCTTCCTGAAGGCAACGGTAGAGTTCGCCCTGAAGCGCGCCGACCTGGGCCCGGACTTTGCTGAATATCTGCGGACGCTGAAGATTGAATCTGGCCTGGAAGCAGCCTAGGCAGATTCGGCTTCAATCAAGCAGGCGTCTCAATAATAAGCATGGGAATACCGTCACGCACGGGATAGACGCGGCCGCAGGCGGTACATTGCAGAGAATTTTCATCGGCAGCCAGTTTCAATGGCTTGCGGCAGGCCGGATCTGGGCAGGCCAGCGCGTCCAGAATTTGTTTGAGCATCATGCAATCTATTCTAAAGCACCGGCAATGAGTAAGCCCGCAGGTGTACCTTTGCATTTTTTGTGGTTAAGATATTCCCATTAACGCCTATGGCTGCCACCATTCTTGACGGAAACAAAATTGCCGCGCAAATAAAGTCTGAAGTTGCTGAACAGGTGAAAAAGCTCAGCGACGCGGGCCGCCGCCCTGGGCTGGCCGTGATTCTTGCCGGACACCACGCGGCCTCAGAAATCTACGTTCGCAACAAGGTGAAGACCTGCGGCGAATTGGGCATGCTGAGTGAAAACCTCACGCCGCCAGACACAGTTACCACAGACGAGCTGCTGCAGATAATCGACGCGCTCAACAAGCGCGACGAAATCGATGGCATTCTGGTGCAGCTGCCGCTTCCGCCGCAGGTTGATTCCAAAAAAGTTTTGCTGGCCGTATCGCCGGAAAAAGATGTAGATGGATTTCATCCAATCAATGTTGGCAATCTTTCCACGCAGCGTCCGGGCCTGGTTCCCTGCACCCCTGCCGGAGTGATTGAGATTCTGCGCCGCAGCAATATTGCGATTGAAGGCCGCCACGCCGTCGTCATTGGCAGAAGTGATATTGTCGGCAAGCCCGTGGCCATGCTGTTGCTCAACAATAATGCAACTGTCACGGTCTGCCATTCCAAAACCAAAGATATTGAGCAGATTGCACGGCAGGCAGACATTCTTGTGGCTGCCATTGGCAAAGCTGGCTTTGTTATTGCAGAGTTTGTAAAGCCTGGCGCTACGGTGATCGACGTGGGCATCAACAAAATTACTGACCGCAAAGAGTTTGAGAAGTTTTTTGCCGGTGATGCCGCTCGAGAAAAGTCTTTTGCAGAAAAAGGTTCCACCCTGGTCGGCGACGTTGACCCTCACGTGGCCGCTGTGGCCGGAGCCATCACGCCTGTCCCCGGCGGAGTAGGTCCCTTAACCATTGCCATGCTCATGGCGAACACGGTAAAAGCGTGCCAGATGCGCCGCGGCCCAGAGCGGCAGGCGAGAGGTTAAAACAATGCTGCGCGTAGGCCTCACTGGCGGCGTCGCTTGCGGTAAATCTACCGTCGCAAAAATGTTTGCCGACCTGGGCGCAAAGATTATTGATGCTGACTTGATTGCCCATGAGCTTTACCGTCCGGGTGAAGAGGTTTATCAGGCGCTGGTCAAACATTTTGGTGAAGAGATCATCAAAGCATCAGGCGATCTTGATCGCGCCAAGCTAGCCACTCTGGTTTTTGACGGTGGACGAGTAGAAGAGCTAAATAAAATTGTGCATCCCGCGGTGATCAAACGGCAGGAACAATGGATGCGCGAGGTTGGTGAGAAAGATCCATACGCCGTGGCCATGGTGGAAGCAGCTTTAATTTTTGAGGCCGGCGTAAAAGAGCGGTTTGACAAGATCATTGTTGTAACGTGCAAGCCGGCGCAGAAAGTTTCCCGCTTTGGGCAACGCGCTGGCATGCCGGAAGCATTGGCCCGCGTGGATGTTGAGCGCCGCAATCGGGCTCAGATTCCCGACGAGGAAAAGGCCCGCCGGGCCCATTACGTGATTGATAACTCTGCAACGCTGGCTGAAACCAGCCATCAGGTGCAACGAATTTATGCCGAGTTGAAGGTCCTTTCCAAACGGCTCTTTTTTGACAGGTGATACATGAAACTTTTACGCCCTATTCTTCTCGCAATTTTATTGGTGGCTACGTTTTACTTTGTGACCAATCGTCTGAGTGGTCCATCTTCCTGGATTACGCGGCCCTCTCACGTGGAATTGACGCAGGCGGCAGGCCCCAGCTCTTATGACGCCGAAGAGCAGAACAATATTGCCGTCTACAAAAAAGCCCTGCCCTCTGTGGTAAACATTACGTCCACAGCAGTGGCGTACGACTTCTTTTATGGGTCAGTGCCGCAGCAAGGCATGGGCTCGGGTTTTGTGATCGATTCAGAAGGCCACATCCTGACGAACTTTCACGTTGTGGAACATGCCCAACAACTGGAAGTAACCACCAGTGATAAAAAGAAATACAAAGCGCAGATCGTGGGTACTGACCAAATCCACGATCTGGCGGTGATCCAGATTCCTGAAAAGTCAGTGACCAAAGCCGAGATTGGCGACTCCAAAGATTTAGTCGTGGGGCAAAAGGTGTATGCCATCGGCAATCCGTTTGGCCTGAGCGGCACCATGACGCGGGGGATCATCAGCTCCATCCGGTCTCTGAAAGGGCAGCGTGGATTCATTGATGAAGCCATTCAGACGGATGCAGCCATTAATCCCGGAAACTCCGGCGGTCCGTTGCTGAATGCCCGCGGACAGGTGATTGGCATTAATTCCTTGATTTTGACCGGTGGAGCCGAGCAGAGCTCAGGCATTGGATTTGCCATTCCCATTAACACAGCCAAAGCAGTGCTGGATGACCTGGTGCATCTGGGCCGCGTGCGCCGGCCGGAAATGGGAATTCGTACGATTCCCATTGGCCATGAGTTGGTGGACCAACTGGAATTGGGCGGCGACTCTGGTTTGTTGATCGTCCAGGTTATACCGGGCAGTGCCGCGGATCACGCCGGACTTCATGGCGGCACTCAGCGGGTACTTCTGGGCAATCAGCCAATTCTGATTGGTGGCGATTTGCTGGTCGCTGTCGAGGGCCAGGCGGTAGAAGACCAGCAGGATCTTTCTCACGTGATGGAAAATCACCATTCCGGCGATACCGTAACCGTAACTATTTTCCGTGGCAAAAAACTCATGGACCTGAAGCTGGTTCTGGGAGAAGCGCAGGGCACAACCTAGAAGCATTTGACCTGAATTATTTAATTCTCAACGGGGTTTCTCTTTTCTTCTGCCCGCAGAAAGACTAAGCTGTAGCGCAAATAAAACTCCCGAAATATCACTTTCGGCAAGGAGATTGAGCGTTATGGCATTTTGTTCAAAGTGTGGGGCGCAGAATAACGACGGTGCAGCTTTTTGTGCGGCATGCGGCACACCAGCGGCAGCTGGAGCAGCGCAATCCGGCGCTGTGCCAATGAATGTTCCACCACCTCCGGCGGCGAGCGCAGGCATGTCTAACAATGTTGCTGGTTTGCTGTGTTACATTCTGGGCATCATCACCGCTATAGTTTTTCTGGTAATTGATCCCTATAAAAACAACCGGTTTGTCCGCTTCCATGCCTTTCAGTCTCTCTTCTTCTCACTGGCGTGCTTTGTCATATCCATGGTGTTGGGTTGGTTTTTGCTTGGAACGGTCATGTCTGGCGGGCTGGGTATGGCTGGCATGTTTGTACTCCTGTTTAATTTGATCAGACTTGCCATGCTTGCCTGCTGGATTTTCCTGATGTTCAAGGCATACAACAATGAGGAATACCGGTTGCCGATCATCGGCGACCTGGCTGCCAAGCAGGCCGGCGCTTAGCAGCGGCCAATACAAAGCGGTAAAATAGATGAAAGGATTTCGGCATCGCGTTGTGAATCGGCGCAAACCGCTGAAATCCTTTTCAATTTTTTCGGAGCTATATCATTCAATGAAATATTGCCGCTTCATCTCCCAGGATGGTCCACGGTTTGGCTTAATTGATGGCGACCAGATTACCCAGACAGCGCCAGACGGCCTGATTCCAGATTTCTCAAAAGCGCAAAAAACTACTCCTCAGCCTGTGGCTTCAGCCAAACTGTTGTATCCTGCAGCCGCCTCGAAGATCGTCTGCGTAGGTCGGAATTACAGCGAGCACGCAAAGGAATTGGGCAACGACGTTCCAACCGAACCTGTCATTTTTCTTAAGCCGCCAACATCTTTGATTTCGCCCGGCGACAAAATTATCCGTCCGCATCATCTTTCTCAACGCGTGGACTACGAAGGCGAACTCACGATTGTGATCGGGAAAAAATGCAAAGGCCTGGGACCGAATGACGACGTGAAGCCTTACATCCTTGGCTATACCTGCGCCAATGACGTGACCGCGCGCGATCTGCAAAAGAAAGACGGCCAATGGACGCGCGGCAAAAGCTTTGATACCTTTTGCCCGGTTGGCCCTATCGTCACGGACGAGATTGATCCATGGAAGGGCGTGCGCGTGGAAACCCGTTTAAATGGCCAGGTGAAGCAATCCGAGAGCACCACGGCATTTCTTTTTGGCGTGGACATTGTGATGCATTTCATCACTCAGGTGATGACTTTGCTTCCGGGCGACCTGGTTTTAACCGGTACGCCGGCTGGCATCGGCCCAATGGTGGCGGGCGATCAGGTAAGCGTGTCCATTGAGGGCATCGGGGTTCTCACTAATCCTGTAGTGGATTGAGAGTTCCTAAATAGACTCTAATTTATCCATTATTTGTGAATGATTTAGCACGTTCTGCCCTGCTTGCGGGGCAGATAACTATGGTTACCTTGTGATTTCTTCTGGCTCGGGCGATTCTTGTGGGAGTGAGACAATCCATTTGTAATGGCCTACGTGCCGAGGTTGAAGATAAGGGTTCCTTCGGATTTTCACTGAACCCAACTTCGATTAAACTTCATCTAGAGAATGTATCAACGTCTTTGGTCGCAGGGGACGTTTAACGTATGAACGCAGAGCTTCGCTTTTATTCTTTTGTAATTCTGGGTGGCACCGGCTTGCTGCTGGCCGCAGCGGCGTGGTCCCGTAGTCGCAGAAAAACGCCCGATCAG
>DASZMF010000036.1:0-5955 GCA_035552035.1 Candidatus Angelobacter sp. | reverse complement strand
TGGGACCGCTGGCCACTGAAGATGTACTGAAAGGCCTGGAGGAGCAGGTGAACAAAACGGTTGCCATGGGTGCGCGCGTTTTAACCGGAGGCAAACGGCTTGATCGCAAAGGTAATTTCTTTGCCCCCACGGTGCTGGCGGATATCCCCAAGGGTTCGCCAGCGCAGGACGATGAGTTGTTTGGTCCGGTGGCATCACTTTATCGCGCAAAAGATATGGCGCATGCCATTGAGATTGCGAATGACTCTATCTTTGGATTGGGAGCTTCGGCATGGACCAATGATCCAGCCGAGCGTGATCTCTTCATCAATGAAATTGAGGCGGGACAGGCGTTTATCAATGGCATGGTGGCTTCAGACGCGCGCATTCCGTTTGGCGGTGTAAAGCATTCAGGCTACGGGCGCGAGCTAAGTCACCACGGCATTCGTGAATTCGTGAATGTAAAATCAGTCTCCATTCAGGAAGCAGAACAGCCTAGGAGCGGCACAGAGTAAACGCACATTTATTTGCAGACATGCATTGCAAACCGCGGACTCAGGCCAGGGCCACTTTTGGAAGTTGATTGCGCTCGCTTGCCAACTGCTCGGCCACAGGCTCAAGGCGGTCAAAGGCTTCCTGTAAAATGCGGCGCGATGTGGCAAAGCATATACGTAGATGTCCGCTGGCGCCAGGGCCAAACCAGCGCGGCGCACCGGGAACCAATGCCACGCGGGCTTGATCACGAAGTTGCTGGCACAGATGTTCAGAATCGTGACTCAAACTGCGTACGTCAGGAAATATGACATAGGTGCCCTGCGGCGGATTTACGGTCACGCCCGGCCAACTTGCCAGCCGCTCTACAACGTAGTCACGCTGGGCTTGCAAGTGCTGCACAAATTCGGCAAGCCACTGCCGTCCGTCATTGAGTGCAGCGATCACCGCCACTTGCGAAAGCACTGAGACTCCATAGACTGTGCTTTCTGCGTCGGATGCGGCAACAATTTCTTTTTTCCATTTGGCGTCAGGGCAAATCACGCAACCCACGCGAAGCCCGGCCAGGGCAAAGTTTTTGGAGAAGCCGTAAACAGTCACGGTCTTCTGCGCAATTTCCGGCGAAATAGAGGCAAGGCTCACATGGCGGTGCGGCGTATAGACGATGTCTGACCATATTTCATCAGAAACAATACGCAGTCCGCGGCTGATGGCCCATTCCGCAACGTGTTGCTGCCACTCCCGTGAATACACCACGCCGAGCGGGTTATGCGGATTACACAGCCACAGCATGCGCGTGCGTGGAGTAAAGTGTGCTTCCATGGCGGCAATAAACTGCGGCGCGGTTGTGCCCGGTTCCACTCTCACTCGTACGGGTACTGCGCCCGCGCGCTGCACGGTGTGGTGTAACAGAAAATCTACCGGATCAGGAATCAGAACTTCGTCACCGGCAGCCAGGCTGGCTCGCGCCACCACGGCCATGCCGGAGGCAGCGCTATCTGTGGCAAATACATCTTCGGCGGTGCAGTTCATCTGGCGGGTGGTACGCATCCACTCAGCTATGGTTTCTTTAAATTGCGGCAGTCCTTCGGCAGGGCCATAGCTCAGCACGCCATCGCGCACGTGGCGCACAAGCTGCTCCTGAATGGCGGGGCAGATGGGAAAGTCAGGATCGGCGGCAGTGAGCGGAATTACATCTTCAGGCTGTTGCGCCCAGCGCATGTTGAAGGCGCGTTCCCGCAGAAGGTCCAGGCGGACGATATTGTCTGAGAAAGAATCTGGTTCTATGTGCCCAGATTCGGCAATCGGCAGAAGAATGGTGCTGCCAATCTGAGGGGAGAGAAAATGCTGCGTCAGCTCTCTTCCCTTGTCGACATAAGGCGCGCACTGCTCACGTCTTTCCAGTGAATAACGGCCCAGTGCGGACTCCAGCGTTGATTGTGTCCGCAGGTTTTCTGCCAGGGCCACGGCATCAGAAACCGCGGACGAAACTCCCTGACTGGTAAAGGGTGAGAGCGGATGTGCGGCATCGCCCACCAGGACCAGGTTGCCGCGATAAAAAGCCGGTACAAGGTCCGTATCGAGCGGCCGCCAGAGATGCGTGCAGGAAAAATCAGTGATGTCAATCAGGTGCGGCACCGGCGCTGCCCAGTCTCCAACCAGGTTTTTTACGAATGCCTGCCGAGCCTGCGTAAGATCTGGCGCGTCCTCGGGCGGAGGCGGGAAACGCTCAGCGTCAAATTGCACATACCAGATTACGTGTTCTGTATCGACGGACAGAACTCCAAAGGCAATCCCACCACTGACGGCGTGAAATTTATTGAAGTGATTCCGCGTCCATTGGACCGTGCTTTTACAGCGCACCAGTCCAACAATTTCCAGAACCCGGGCCTGCGGCGCAGACCAATCTGGAAACAGGGCCTGCCGTGCTCGAGAGCGAATGCCTTCCGCGCTGACATAAAGATCAGCTTTAACGGTGGCGCCTGTATTCAGTCGGGCTTGCGTGGTGTTTCCCGCAGTGTCAAAGTCCAGGCCGGATAGTTCCGCATCAAAAACAGGGGCTTCATTTTCCGGCAGTGCGCGCAGCAGCGCACCAATCAAATCACGCCGGCGGATGCTGCGCGTGCCGCCCGGCAAAGGCTGCTCATAAAGAACCTGGCCGCTAGAACTCAGGCAGCAGTAGCGGTGCAGCGGAACTCCGCTGTATTCGCCTTTAAGCCCTACACCGAAACTTTGCAGGCAGTTAATGCCCTCAGGCATCAGGATGAAACCCATGCCAGTTTCCTGGCCCTGATGCATGCGTTCATAGATGCTGCAGCGGTGACCCTGGGCACGCAGCGTAACACCGGTCATCAGGCCAGCGATACCAGCGCCAAAAATCGCAACATCCATAGTGCCTCTTCTGTTCATTCTATGCGTAACTTGCTGCATGTTCCAGTTGTGATCAGCGGCCCAGAAGCGTTGCAAAGAATATTCATGGCGCCGAATTTTGACTGAGGAAAGTGAAAACTAATACCTCACCGATCAAAAATGAGCCGGCGTTTACAATCTGCGGGATTAAAAACAGCTAAGCCCCAACGACGGCGCTCTTTTTACTAAATATCGCCTGCATGTTTTCTGGCGAAAAAAACTCGGGTACAGGAACCGTGTGCGCCATCATGCCAAAGAAGCGGCTGCGTTGTTCAGGATTATCCCGCAGAGCCTCCAGCAACTGCTGGACCTCAGCCGGTGGCGGTTCCAGCGCAGCCAACTGTGTCGTTAGATCGAAGTACGGAAGCTCGGTTTGATTGCGCGTCTGTTCATAACCAGCCAGCGCTTCTTCCATCGGCTGCCGGCCACTCAATCCTGCGTCAATGGCTTCGGTCAGCCACTCAGCGCTGCCAAAAGCATCAGTGATTCCAGAAGCTGTGCAGGGATCTTTTTGATAGCCGGCATCGCCCACCAGCGCCCAGCCCGGCCCATACGGCTTGCGTACGTGGCTGGGGATTGCGCCGCCAACGTAGCGTGATTCCCGCTTGCCTGCCTGCATCCGCTCCCACAATTCCGGAGCATGTTCCATGATCACCCGGCTGTGGTGTTGTTCCACATTGGCGCGGACCACGGGCAGATCACGGGCGGCAAAGGCAACGCCGATCAGAGATAGATTGTCATTGGTGTTGTAAGCGAAAATCACATTGCCTGGGCGCAGCCACAGGTGCCAGCCGACCATCGGCACGCCGCTGAAGTAGGCATACCATGAGCCTTCCAACGCTGGTCCGGTTTTGTATTCCGGGGCCTGCACTGCTTTGGCGACGACGCTGAACATGCCGTCTGCGCCAACCACAATGCGCGCGCGCTCCGTAACGGTTGCGCCATTTTTCTGGTGACCACGGATTCCTGTGACCTGGCCATTTTCAAACAGCACTTCCTGCACGGAAAAACCTTCACGCAGCTCTGCTCCTGATTTCACCGCGGCGTCCACAAGAATGGGATCGAGCTTAATGCGACGCGGCGCGAAAGCTTCCGTTACATCTCCTTCCGCGGGAACGGGTGAGCCGGTAAGCGAGAACGCGCCATAGTCAAAATGATTGGTGGTGATCGGCGGGCAATTGGATGCCTTCAGTGCATCCAGCAGTCCCCAGCGCTTCAGGCGCGCGGAACCTGTCTGATGCACGTAATGGTTGGAAAAAGGCATATCGCTGGGGAAGGCGCCGCGATCCAGCAGCAGAACCTTGTAGCCTTTGCGTGACAGCAGAAGTGCCGTGGGTGCGCCGGCGCAGCGTGCGCCAACAACAATCGCATCGTACATGGAGGTCTCCTCTGGTTGTTTCTTTCCTGGGAACCCGGCAAAGCTGTACAAATGGCCGCGTGAACTAGTGGTGGGAATTGCGAAAGCGTTACAACTTTCGCAGAAAAAGGTTAGAATGCCTAGATTTTTTCTCGGAAATCTCAACGTTCCTGCTTATAAGCAAGGTGCTGAAAGAGGCGGATGATGAAGACCAACCTGGAAGTGGTAAAAGCGATTTATCTGGGCGATGCGGAACAGATCGCCAAAAATCTTCAGGCCGCTTTGGCGCCCCGGTTTGAGTGGACTGAAGCCGCCGGCTTTCCCTACGCCGGGACCTTTCACAGCATGGAAGAGGTGGGAAAGAACGTGTTTGCGCGGCTGGCCACGGAGTGGGACGGCTATCGCGCGGAAGTGGACAAGTTTTACGACGCGGGTGACACGATTATTGTGACCGGCAGATATCTGGGAACCTACAAAAAGTCCAAAGGCGCGATGGATGCTGTGTTTGCGCATATCTGGAACTTCCAGGATGGCAAGATCGTGAAATACACTCAGAATGTTGATACCAAAAAAGTGTGGGACGCGATTGAGGGGAAATGAGCTGGGCTTTCCGGGCACGATTTAAGAAAGAAATCGTGGCGGAGTTTCTGCCTCCAGCGCGGCAAGGGAAGAAGCAGAAGATAATCGTACTGTGTGACGGCATGCCCTCCATGCCGCGAAAACAGTCGCTGATGAACTTTCTTGCCGGCAAAGGATATTGGGTCTTTTATCCGCGCTACCGAGGTTCATGGGAAAGCAGCGGAGAATTTTTACAGAAGTCACCGCACCTGGACATTCTGGATGTAGTCAGCGAATTGCCCAAAGGCGTGCGCGAGCTGGCTTTTGGCAAGAGATTTGAATTGTCACCCGATGGAATTTTTGTGATCGGTGGAAGCTTTGGCGGAGCGGCGGCGATTCTTGCGTCGCTGGACGCGCGGGTCAAGCGGGTGATTGCCAACTGTCCGGTGGTGGATTGGGCCATTCTGGGCAAGGAAGAAAAAGCCGAGACGTCGAATCCGAATTATGCAGCGTATATCCGCGAGGCGTTTGGAAATGGCTATCGTCTATCGGACGCGAATTGGCGCAAGCTGCGCAATGGCAAGTTTTATAGTCCTGTTTATCATGCTGAGGAAATTGATCCGGCAAAGGTGATGATGTTTCATGCCAAAGATGATCCTTATGTGCCTTATCAAACCGTTGCGAAATTCGCGGATGAGACTGGCGTGAAGCTGAATCTGTTTGCGCGCGGCGGGCACTTGAGCACGGAGTTGATTGTCCAGAAATATTGGCAGAGGATAAAAAAAGTTTCTTGAGTCCTGACGCCAGCTTAGCTTTCGCCGGATTGCTTGGAGAGCATGAGTAATTCATTGGCCTTGCGGGTGAGCTCGCCGCGATCGGCATCACGATATTTTTTAGGCAGAAGGCTTTTGCTGGTGCATTCCAGCACCGCCACAATGTTTTGCAGGTCAATCTCTGTGGGGTAAGACGGCGGAATAAAATCTTCCAGCGCGCCTTTGAGATCGTCTTCGGTCACGGCGGTCCGCTTGGCTAGTGCGGCGCGCAGGCGGCTGCGGACCAGCACGGCTTCAATGTCGGCGCCGGAGAGACTGCCGGAGTTATCCAGAAAGAATTTTTCCAGCTCAGGAGTAAATGCCGCCATGCCGGACTTCTTCTGCATG
>DASZMF010000035.1:0-5365 GCA_035552035.1 Candidatus Angelobacter sp. | reverse complement strand
AAATGAAGATGCCGCGTTGGCGCATGACTCACGCTACGTGAAGAGCAAGGCGATTCTGGATGGCGTTGAGCAATTTGACGCATCGTTCTTTGGTTTTACGCCTCGCGAAGCCGAACTGGCCGATCCACAGCAGCGCCTGTTTCTCCAGTGCGCGTGGAGCGCGCTGGAAAATGCCGGGTATGACACACAAAGATTTGACGGTTTGATTGGTGTTTTTGGTGGAGTGAGCTTTAGCCACTATCTGTTCGCGAACCTGCTTTCGAACCGCGGGCTCATCGATTCCAGCGGACTTCTACAGACTTCCATTCGAAATCGTACCGATCATCTCACCACGAATGTCGCTTACAAGCTGAACTTAAAGGGCCCAGCTGTGACGGTTCAGACAGCCTGTTCCACTTCGCTGGTAGCTGTGCATCTGGCATCGCAAAGCCTGATCAACTATGAATGCGATATGGCGCTTGCCGGTGGCTCTTCTATTTCTCTGCCGCAGAAAGCCGGCTACCTGTATCAGGAAGGCGGCATTCTCTCTCCTGATGGGCATTGCCGTGCCTTTGACGCGAAAGCCCAGGGAACAGTGAGCGGAAATGGCGTTGGTATTGTTGTTTTGAAGCGCCTGGCCGATGCTCTGGCCGACCATGATCATATTGAAGCGGTGATTCTCGGCTCCGCCATCGGCAATGATGGCTCCGGCAAAGTCGGCTATACCGCGCCCAGTGTTGAAGGTCAGGCTCAGGTCATTGCTGAAGCGCTACTGGTAGCAGGAGTCGATCCAGAAACTATTACTTATATTGAAGCCCACGGCACCGGCACCAAAATGGGCGATCCCATTGAAGTTGCTGCTCTGAATCAGGTCTTTAAAGCGCAGACCGGGAAGAAAGGGTTCTGCGCCATTGGTGCACTCAAATCGAACATCGGCCATCTCGATACCGCCGCAGGCGTTGCCGGACTTATCAAGACCGTGCTGAGCTTGAAGCACCGCACCCTGGCTCCCAGTCTGCATTTCGATCAACCGAATCCCGAAATTGATTTTGCCAACAGCCCCTTCTTTGTAAACGTGCAAGTAAGAAACTGGGAATCAGATGGTCCCCGGCGTGCGGGTGTAAGCTCGTTTGGCATTGGCGGAACGAATGCGCATGTTGTACTGGAGGAAGCTCCAGCGACGGAATCAGGTGAAGAGACCAGGCCTTATCAGCTGTTGTTACTTTCCGCCAAAACCAGCACTGCGCTTGAATCAGCCACAGCCAACCTTGCAGCTCATCTCGAAAATGAAACAGAAAAAGACCTGAAGCTTGCTGACGTGGCTTACACGCTGCAAGTTGGCCGCCGTGAGCTGAACCACCGCCGCGCAGTGGTTTGCCGTGATTATGACGAAGCCATTCGGGCATTGCGCACTCTTGATCCCCATCGCGCGACCACGGGATTCTATGAGCCAAAACAGCGGCCTGTTGTGTTCATGTTTCCCGGGCAGGGGGCACAGTATGTGAATATGGCCAAAGGGCTATATGCGAGTGAACCGATTTTCAAAGCGCTGGTAGATAAATGCTCCATGCTGCTCAAGCCGCATTTGGGAATTGATCTTGGTGAAGTGCTCTATCCGTCCGGAGAGAGTGACATTGTGGCCAGCACAAAACGGATGAAGCAGACTGAATGGACGCAACCTGCGCTGTTTGTCATTGAATATGCGCTGGCCCGTTTATGGATGGAATGGGGCATCAGGCCACAGTCCATGATTGGCCATAGTATTGGCGAATATGTGGCTGCGTGTATTGCTGGAGTCTTCTCATTGGAAGATGCTCTTGCGCTGGTGGCTGCCCGCGGACGCCTCATGCAAAGTCTTCCCACCGGAGGAATGCTGGTTGTTCCGTTACCTGAGCAGGAAGTTCTGCCTCTATTGAAGAACGGGTTATCTCTGGCAGCGCTCAATGGTCCGGCATTCTGCGTGGTCTCTGGTCCTGATGAACTAATACAGCAGTTGGACAGCGAACTCACCGCCAATGCTGTCGCTTGCCGCCGCCTCTCCACGTCGCATGCCTTTCATTCAGCCATGATGGATCCCATCCTGGAGCAGTTCCGGAAAATCTGCCAGAAGGTCCAGTTCCATGCGCCGCAAATTCCATATCTCTCAAATCTTTTTGGAACGTGGATTACCGAAGATCAAGCCACGAATCCCGATTACTGGGTGCGGCATTTGCGCGAGACCGTTCGCTTTGCTGATGGTATCCGCGAGCTGGTGAAAGATCCTGATCGTGTTTTATTGGAAGTTGGTCCGGGACGGACACTGGGTACTCTGGCCCGCTGGAATCCGTATCGCGCAACGGGGCAGGTTGTGCTCAACTCAGTGCGCCACCCCGACGACTCTTTTAACGACGAAGCATTCCTGCTGACCACACTCGGAAAGCTCTGGCTTGCAGGAGTGGCCGTGGATTGGTCAGGCTTTTATAAACAAGAAGAGCGCAAACGCGTTCCGCTGCCTGTTTATCCCTATGAAACTCAGCGTTACTGGATCGAGCCACAAAAACATGTGGAGGGCGCAAGCGGAATTTCCAAACCGCACAAACGGTCTAATGTAGCCGACTGGTTCTACACGCCTTCCTGGAAGCGCGCACCACTGGCGCATGGCGTCTTGAATACTGAAGGTGCAGCATCGTGGCTGGTGTTCTGCGACGAGTATGGTGTGGGTGCGCGGCTGGCAGATCAATCTCGGGTGCAGGGAATTGAAGTCTTTACAGTTGTAGAAGGAGCGGAATACGGACGTAACTCGCAACAGTTCACCATCCGTCCGCAATCCAGTGAAGATTATCAGGCTGTCTTCAATGCATTGAAAAGCGATGGCAAGTTTCCGGCAAAAATTGTTCATCTGTGGAACCTGGTGGACGCCCGTGCTGTGGATTCTTTGGAAGCTAGCTTCTATAGTCCGCTTTACCTGGCGCAGGCCATTGGAGCGATGGGAAATACTCCGAATGTAGAGCTGTTGCTGGTTTCCAACCACCTCTACGATGTTACCGGCAATCAGGTAATGAACCCGCAGCGTGCCACTTTAATCGGCCCTTGCAGGGTGATTCCGCAGGAATATCCAAATATCTCATGCCGCCACGTTGATCTCGACCTTGTTCCCAGCCAGGATACAGAAACCCAGTTGCTATCGCGCGTGATCCTGGAGGTAACTTCCGGCGCGACAGATAAGATAGTCGCCTACAGAAATGGTTATCGCTGGACGCAGATGTTTGAACCATTGCGTATGCAAGCGGCTCCTGAGTCGCTGCCTGTCCGCCAAAATGGCACATATCTGATCACCGGCGGAGTAGGTGGTATTGGATTGGTGATTGCCGAACAGTTGGCAGAGAATGCTCAGGCCAAGCTTGTTTTGGCCGGAAGGTCAGACTTCCCCGAGCGCGAAAAATGGGAAGAGTGGCTGGAAGTCCATGACGTTGCGGACGCAGTCAGCGGAAAAATCCGCAAGCTCCAGAGTCTGGAGAACCTGGGCGCCGAGGTTATGGTTCTGAGCGCCGATGTGAGCAATGAGCAGCAAATGCGTGTTGCTATTACCTCCGCGCAAAAGCGGTTCGGCGTAATTCATGGTGTGGTGCACACAGCAGGCATCGCCGGTGGTGGAATTATTCAATTAAAGACCGCTGCGATGGCCAATAAAGTTCTGGCCCCCAAGGTAAAAGGCACACTGGTGCTGGCCTCAATTTTCCGCGATGCTCCTCTTGATTTCTTTGTGGCTTGTTCCTCGCGCAGTTCCATCCTGGGTGGCTTTGGCCAGGTGGACTATTGTGCCGCTAACGCTTTTCTTGACGTTTTTGCTCATTACAGCCATTCAACCGGCACAACTCCCATGATCTCGGTTGACTGGGATGCATGGCAAGACGTTGGCATGCTGGTGAATAAGGCGGCTGAGGCTGGAATTGGCGCGGGTGAGGGCCCGAAGCAGCAGACCGGACATCCGCTGTTGGGTATGGTAAGCGTGGAATCATCCGAGAAGGAAATCTTTACCAATACTTTCAGTCCTCTGACACATTGGGTACTCGATGAGCACCGTATTGTAGGCAATGCGGTAATTCCCGGCGTGGCTTACCTGGAAATGGCGCGCGCAGCCACTGAAAAATTTGCCGGCGGTCAGACCGTTGAGATCCGCGACGCTTTTTTCCTGGCGCCGCTGGGACTCCGCGATGATGAAAAACGTGACGTGAAAATCATTGTTGAAAAGGACGGGAAAGGCTATACCTTTCGAGTCATCAGCAGGCCTGCAGAAGAAGCCGGCGGGCAAGATTGGCAGGATTACGCGACCGGCAAAGTCGCTTTTGTGCCTCCGGCCCCGTTAAAAAAGCACGACATTAAGGCGATCATCGAACGCTGCAATCTGCGGCACGTTGTGCTCACTGACGATAGTAAGCGCGATGAAGACCTGGGGCCGCGCTGGCAGGCGCTCAAGCGGGCCTATGTGGGTGAAAACGAGTTACTCTCCTACTTGGAATTGCCCGAGCAGTTTTCGCCCGAACTTGAGAAGCTGAAACTACATCCTTCCTTGCTGGACCGTGCTACTGGAACAGGCAAAGAGTTTCTGATACGCGAAGGCGTGTATCTGCCGATGGGATATCGCCGGCTGAGGATGGAGCGGCCGCTGGAACGAAAAATCTATGTCCACATTCGTTTTCGAGCAAATGAGGACACTAAGCGGCAAACCATCACGTTTGACATCGTGTTCATGAATGAGCATGGAGAGGAGTTGCTGGAGATCGAAGCATTCTCGCAAAAGCGAATCAATGACATTACCGGCCAGATCAAGGTTTTTGCCAACCGGCAGTATCGCAAGAACGAAGAAGCTCAGGCCAAGGCCGCGACAGCCAGCAACAATGGACTTGCCAGTGCTTATGTTGAAGAGCTACAGCACGGCATTTCTTCACGCGAAGGAAAAGAGGCGTTCCGGCACGTCCTTGCGTGGAGACAGCCGCAACTCGTGGTTTCAACCAAGGACCTGCAGGCTTCCATGGCTGAGGCCAAAAACAGCAAGCCCATGGCTTCCATTCTGGAGAAGGCCGCCAGTTCAGATTCCTCACAACCCAAACATGCGCGTCCTGAACTTGAAACCGCGTATGTGGAAGCGGCCAACGAATTTGAAAAGAAAATCGCCGTGGTCTGGCAGAAGATTCTCGGCATAAAAGAAGTTGGCATACACGATAATTTCTTCGACCTGGGCGGCGACTCTGTTCAGGCGATCCAGATTGTTGCGCAAATTAACCAGCTGGGATTCCAACTCACTCCGCAACAGCTCTTCCAGAAGCAAACCATTGCCGAACTGGCAACAATCGCCGCGAGTTCGCAGTCCATCCAGGCCGAGCAGGGGCTGGTTACCGGTGAAGTT
>DASZMF010000034.1:0-4554 GCA_035552035.1 Candidatus Angelobacter sp. | reverse complement strand
ATCTCATGCGCAATGGAGCTGGCCAGCCGGCCCACGGCAGCAAGTTTTTCCGATTGCCGCAACGCGCCTTCTGCGCGCTTGAGTTCGCTCAGGTCCACGGTGAATGCCGCTACTTCCACCGGACGTTCACCTATGGAAGCGAGTACGGCCGAGCCTATTAACAGTGGAATTTTGCGCCCATCTTTGGATAGGTAAGCTTTTTCGTAAGGTTGCGCAATGCCGAACTCCTGCAATTGCTGGACGGCGTGCGCATCCAAGTCAACATATTCCGGGGGCGTGAGATCTTTCCATCGCACCAGGCCAGCCTCGACTTCTTCTGCGGTATAGCCCAGCATTTTCAGGATTGCAGGATTCAGGTAGCTGATATTGCCGACCAGATCGCCAATCAGGAACCCGACATTGGCCTGCTCTATGAGGCTGCGAAAGCGGGCTTCACTTTCCCGCAGGCGCTTTGCTCCCACAACTTCCTCAGTGGTTTCACTGCAGGTAACCAGCGTTCCGTGAATTTTGCCCTGGCTATCTCGGATGGGGCTGTAGCTGTAGGTCCAATAAACATCTTCGAGCTGGCCATTGCGATAGATAGGCACCAGCGCATTCTGGTGCCAGGTGGATTCTCCCCGGGTCATGACTGCGTCAATCTGCGGGCCGATGATAGGCCAGATTTCCTGCCACGAATCCTTGCCGCGCCGGCCCAGCGCTCCGGGATGTTTATCTTCACGGATGCTGGGGCGATAACCATCGTTATAAAACTGAATCAGCTCGGGTCCCCACCAGAGAAACATGGGATGGCGGGTGGCCAGCAGCATGTTGACAGTCGTTATAAGGACATCCGGCCATGTGTCGATGGGGCCAACCGGAGTTTTGCTCCAGTCGAAGGCGCGTGTGAGCTCCGCCATCTCGCCATCGCCATAAATCTGGCGCGCGTTGCTTACGGCGAGATTTGTGGTCTTAGAAGCAAAGTCAGACATGGTTGGGGAAGGACTGCATGGCGCGTTTTATGTTTGCCTATTCTACCGCGAGGGCGGATTGCATGCGAAATTTGGAGATGCATCAACCTGAATTGACCTCGGCGGCTAAAGCCGGATTTTTTGGGGTCAGCTTAACGCAGGCCTGAAGGCCTGCTCCACCCACTTGGACTTCACAGTCTAAAGACACCGTGTCTTCATTGCGGAGTTCAGGATGGCGTCACCCAGTATGGGTGCGTTATTTATTGTGGCGAAGGGCAAATATCTTACCGGCCGTTTTTTGCGTATTGCGTTCGTACCTCAAATAGTTTTTCCAGTTGGCGGCTGTTGAGGGAGCGGGCGCAGCCGAGTTGCCGGGTGGTCATTACGATTTTTGCGTAGTGCTCCACGGCTTCCATTCTCATATAGGCGCGGCACAGGTCTTCACCATAAGTGACTACGCCGTGGTTGGCCATGAGGATGGCGTCATGAAAGGGAATGAATGGGCGCAGGGAGTCGCTGAGTTCCATGGTGCCGGTAGTGGCATAAGGCGCGAGCGGAACTTCACCGAGGGTGATTACAATCTCCGAGCACAGTGGTTCGTCCAGGGCAATGCCGGCAGAGGCAAAGCCCGTGGCGGTGCAAGGATGCGCGTGGACCACCGCGCCCACGTCCGGCCGCATGCGGTAGATGGTAAGGTGCATGGCAATTTCGCTGGACGGCATATAACTGCCGCTGAGCTTTTTGCCCTGAAGATCGACCACCACCATATCTTCCGGCTCCATCATGCCTTTGCTGAAGCCGGTGGGCGTAACCAGAAAACGGTCATCGCCCAGGCGGACGGAGAGATTGCCGTCAGTGGCGGCAACAAAGCCCATGCTGTGGAGCATCTTGCCGAAGCGGGCGAGCTCATGGCGCAGAGCGCGCTCACGAGCGGCAGTTTTGCCGAACGGCAGAGTTGCGGTCGATTTGATCAGTTTCCTGAGATAGCTCATGACTACACCTTCCAAAGGTTGTTCTTACGCTGCTCGCTTCTTTCCGGGTAGCGATTTGCTTTGTAGCGCTTTGCTAATGGATGTTGAGGCCCGGTAAATATCGCCTGCGGTCACGCCCAATGCAAGCTTGTAATTGCCCACGGCGGCCAGAGCCATGGAGGCGATGCATCCGCACTGTGAGCAATCTGGATTTCCGCCGAACTGGCAGGGCGTGATCCTGCTCTTAAGATCCGCTGAAACGGTGTGCGTTGTCTGTGCAAAAATGCACTCTTCCGGAGAAGACGGCGGATGCAGGAACTCCTGAATCAGTCCTTCCGGCATATCGAGCTTGGGAAAAATGCTGCGCAGACGGAACAGCTCGGTGGCGGCCTGCCGGCGCTCTGCCTGGGTAAGAACTTCCGGATCAGTGGCGCCGACCTGCGGAGTAAACATGCTCATCCAGATTTTCTTGATCTCTGGTTGGATGCTCCAGAATTCGATGAATTCACGCAGATAGCTGCCGCGCTTCATCATCTGGCTGGTGATGGTGCAATGGACAATCACCTGCTGTCCGCGAATGCTTTCCAGGATTCGTGAATAAGTGGCCGGTTTGCGGCGCTGGTCGTGCTCTGGCTGCAGTCCGTCGATTGAGACCACAATGTTGAGGCGATCCATCTGCGCCCATTCTGGAGGAATCTGACGGAACGCGCTGGTTACAACCTGGACGTAAATGCCGCGCTGATTGAGTTTAGGAAGGAGCGCTGTGACTTCACGATAACGCACGAGCGGATCTCCCCCAACCAGGGAGAGATGCAAGGGACGATGCTCATCCACCAGGGCGAGCACGCCCTGAACCAGATCGTCGCCGCGTTTGTCTTGAAGCTGCCGCAGACTTAGGCCTCCAACATGTCCTTCTTCGTATGCATAACATCCCGGACAGCGCAGCGGACACTCTCGCGTGATTTCAATGGCGAGAGACGGCCGTCTGCCGCTCAGGACGCTTTTCCATGCCTGAATGACCTCACTCGTCTTCATTTGCTTGTCCCTTATGGCCAGCGATCAACTTGAAATCCGCACATTTGCTGGCATATAGACAATGAATGACAAAAATTGTCTTTAGGTTGCCAATTGGTGTGCGAAGGACGGTTGCACTAGTCAAACGAGAGCTAACAAAGCCTGACGCAGATCATTTTCAGAACATCACGGCGCGGATTGGCGATCCATTCAACAGGAAATAAACGCACTAAAAAAGTGAAAAAGAACAAACCTAAAAAAGCGTGCGTAACGAGGACAAAATAACTAAGGAAGGATTTTCCGGAAAGTGTGGCATCCATCTCAGGCAGCGGTGAAATCAGCACATAAAGGATGCCGAACACCACGGCGAAAGTAATAATGCATTTGAGAAAGGTTGACACGCCAGCCATAGTATCCGATTTTGATAACTCTTAAAAGCATTTAAGAGAGCTGCGCGTGCAATCTTCGGGCTAATTTTCCCGGTTTGGAGTCCAGGGACGACCCGCAACGAGCAACTCTGCTTTACATTTCTTTGTAAAAGCTGCGGGAGGGAAAATGCTTCTGTCTCCAATGGAACATCGACCTGCCAACCCCCCTTTTTGTATGCACAAGAATGCGTAAAAGGTGAAGGCGGCGTGTTTTTCGGGAAACGCGCGAAACGCTGTGGAACATTTATCGTAGTAAGATGTAATTTGGTCCTGTGAAGCCCGTACCAACTTAAGGAAGAGTAATTGCATCGGATTAGTCTCCAACAGATTCGCTTTTCAAAACGCAAAAGCTCAAAAATGGCCCAACTTTATAAAAGCTCGGAGACGATCCCTGTAAGCGGCGTTTACCGCGTGATTCATGCGCAGCATCGCCTGCCGCATGAGGTAACGCTGATCGCCGGACAGACGTTTCCCCCGTGCATAAAGTGCCATGAAGAGGTGCGATTTGAGCTGGTACGCGAGCTGCCAAGCCTCACCCGGGAGCGCCGCGGCAATGTTTCACTGTATAGCCTGCCCGTGCTCGATGACGACGAGGATTCAGCGACTTAGCAGGCTTATTCGTGGCGCAGAGCGACCAGCGGGTCAACGTGCGTGGCGCGGCGCGCGGGAAGATAACATGCAGCCAGTGCCACCAGCAGCATAAGTACCGCAGCGGCAAGCAAAGTGGCAGGATCAGTCGGCTTGATGCCGAATAGCTCACTCTTCAGCAAGCGCGTGAGCGCCAGCGAGCCTAGTACGCCGACGATTGCGCCCACAATGGTCAGTCGAACTCCCTGACCCAGAACAAGCTGTAACACGTTGCCACGCTGCGCGCCCAGGGCAACGCGAATCCCAATTTCCCTGGTGCGCTGGTTCGCCATGTAAGAAACAACGCCGTAGATGCCCACAAGAGTGAGAGTGAGTCCTGCGGCAGCAAAAGCGCCCAGCAGCCACGTACGGAAGCGCGGTTCAGCCACGGACCGTGCGATCACCTGGGTCATGCTCTGCACGTCACTGATAGGCTGGTCTTTATCAATGCTCCAGATGATTTTCTGCAGCTCAGGCGCCAGCAACATTGGATCAGAGCTGCTGGGGGCGAAGATATAAATGGAAGAGCCGGCGTTTTGCAGTTGGGAAAAATAAATTTGCGGACGC